>NZ_JANSIY010000050.1:0-18091 GCF_047462295.1 Synechococcus sp. H60.3
GCAGCCTGATAACAACCTATCTAACCTCGTTTCTTTTCTCAAGTCAGCATCAAGTCGCATACTAAGGCAACAGTTTGGAGAGCTAAGGCGTACTGGGGAAAAGCAAAGCTCTGGCACGATTCTAAATCCTGTGGTGGTGCACCCCTAGAAACAGTGAAACAGTACATCCAGAGTCAAGAGGGTTAGACAACCAGGTTAACCAGCTTCTTCGGCACCACGACGACCTTCTTCGGAGTCACCCCTTGCAGATACCTTTGGGCCGCCTCCGACTGCAAAGCCAGCCGCTCCTGTTCCTGGGGCGTGACATCGGCAGGGGCTTCAAAGGAGCCGCGCAGCTTGCCGTTGACCTGCACCACAATGGTTACCGTGTCGGCCACCAGCGCCGCCGGGTCGTAGCTGGGCCATGACTGGCGATGCACCGAGTCTGTACCGCCCACTGCCTGCCAAAGCTCCTCAGCTATGTGGGGGGCAAAGGGAGCCAAGAGCAGGATCAGGGTGCGGATCCCTTCTGCATAGACTGGCGAGTCTGGGATCCCCGCCTCGGCCAGGGCATTGCTCAGCTTCATCAGCTCGGCAATGGCCGTGTTGAACTGGTACTCCTCCAGATCCTCACTGACTTCCTTGATGGCCGTGTGGACGGCGCGGCGCAGATCCCTTTCCGCTTTGGTCAGGGATCCCGCCTCAACCTTGGCCTGCAGCAGCTCGGCGGCTTTGCCTTGCAAGGACTCCGTCCCGCTAGCGCGAACGACAAAGTCGTACACCTGCCGCCAGACGCGGTTGAGAAAGCGAAACTGCCCTTCCACGTCGGCATCGTCCCATTCCAGGTCCTTTTCCGGCGGCGCCTTGAAGAGGATAAACATGCGGGCTGTGTCGGCTCCGTAGTGGGCCAGCACCTCCTCTGGATCCACGCCGTTGCCCTTGGATTTGGACATGGTGGCGTAGATAACTTCCAGAGGCTCGCCGGTCTCTGGATCCCGCGGGTCGTTGGGATCCTTGACCAGAGCCGCTGGGATCCAGCGATCCTTGCCGGACTTGTTGGGGTTGTAGTAGGTGCGCCCCTGCACCATTCCCTGCGTCAGGAGGCGGGAGAAGGGCTCGTCAAAATTCAACAGCCCCAGATCCCGTAGCACCTTGGTGAAAAAGCGGGAGTAAAGCAGGTGCAAAATGGCGTGCTCGATGCCGCCCACGTATTGATCCACCGGTAGCCAGGCGTTGACCAAATCCTTGCGGAAGATCTCGCGGTCGTTGCGGGGATCACTAAAGCGCAGGAAATACCAGGAGGAGCAGATGAAGGTGTCCATGGTGTCGGTCTCGCGGCGGGCCTCGGCGCCGCAGGTGGGGCACTTCACCTTCACCCAGTCCTCCCGCTGGGCCAAGGGAGACCCCCCTCGCCCCGTCAGCTCCACATCCTCCGGCAACAGCACCGGCAGATCCTCCTCTGGGACCGGCACAATGCCACAGTGGGGGCAGTGGATCACGGGGATGGGGCAACCCCAGTAGCGCTGACGTGAGATGAGCCAGTCGCGCAGGCGGTAGTTCACCTGCCGTTCCCCCAAGCCCTGACTCTCTAACCAGGCGATGGCTCTTTCTACGCTCTGCCCTGGGCCTTTGCCCACCGGGATCCCGTTCAAGGGGCCGGAGTTCATCAACACCCCCTCCCCTGTCCAGGCCGCCTGCAGATCTTCGGCACTTTCCACCTCACCCTGGGGCGGTTGCACCACCAGCTTGATGGGTAGGCCAAACTTGCGGGCAAACTCAAAGTCCCGCTGGTCGTGGGCAGGCACGGCCATGATGGCCCCCGTACCATAGCCCATCAACACGTAGTCGGCAATCCAGATGGGAATCCGCTCTTGGTTAACGGGGTTGATGGCGTAGGATCCTGTCCAGACGCCCGTTTTTTCCCGATCTTCAGCACTGCGCTCCATCTCGCTGCGGGCAGCAGCCTCGGCCTGGTAGGCCTTGACGGCAGCCTGTTGCTCAGGGGTGGTGAGCTTCTCCACCAAAGGATGCTCCGGCGCCAGCACCATGAAGGTGGCTCCCCAGAGGGTGTCAGGCCGGGTGGTAAACACCGGCAGCTCCTCCCCTGTTTCGGTTTTGAAGACAACCCTAGCCCCCACCGACTGGCCAATCCAGTTCTCCTGCATGGTGCGCACCCGCTCTGGCCAGCCGGAGAGCTGTTCCAAGTCGGCCAGCAGTTGGTCGGCGTAGGCCGTGATCTTGAGAAACCACTGCTTGAGGAGGCGCTTTTCCACCAGAGCCCCCGATCTCCAGGAGCGCCCCTCGGCGTCCACTTGCTCGTTGGCCAAGACGGTCTGATCCACGGGATCCCAGTTCACCGGTGCTTCCTTCTGGTAGGCCAGGCCCGCTTTGAAAAACTGCAGAAACAGCCACTGCGTCCACTTGTAGTAGTCGGGGGCGCAGGTGGTGATCTCCCGCTCCCAGTCGTAGGAAAGCCCCAGCCGCTGCAGTTGATCCCGCATCTGGGCGATGTTCTGGTAGGTCCACTTGGCCGGCGGGATCCCGCGGTCAATGGCCGCGTTCTCTGCCGGCAAGCCAAAGGCATCCCACCCCATGGGGTGCAGCACCGCATACCCCTGCATGCGCTTGTGGCGGGCAATGACATCCGTGATGGTGTAGTTGCGCACATGCCCCATGTGCAGGCTGCCACTGGGGTAGGGAAACATCGACAGGGCGTAGAACTTGCGGCTTTCCGCCGTCAGCTCTGGGGTGCGATCCAACCCGATTTCACGCCAGTGGGCCTGCCACTTGCTTTCGATGGCCAGAGGATTGTAGCGCGCGTCCACAGTCTAGGGCTCCTGGGGAGAACAGCTCTCGGCTTCAGGTGGGCTAAGATACCAGCATTTTGGCATGTTTTGCGGATCCCCAGCGCCGACGGGATCCCTCCTAAGCGGCAGCACCGGAGACCAGTGAACCCAAAGGGATCCCCTCAGTAGGTTTCCTCGTGCCACCTGTTGGCCTTCTTCAGCTCCTTCTGGAACTTGCTCCAGTCTTGACCGGCTTGCTCGGCAAGGGGGGCCATGACGCTGTTGATGCCGTCCTCCATTCCCTTGAGGCCACAGATGTACGTGTAGGTGTTGGGCTGCTGCAGCATCTCCCATAGTTCGGGGCCGTACTCGGCCATGCGGTTTTGCACGTACATCTTTTTGCCGTCGGGGGTTTGCTGTTCGCGGCTGATGGCGTAATCGACGCGGAAGCGATCCCCATACTGGGCTTTCCAAGCTTCTAGATCCCCGTGGTAGAGCAGGGTGGACGTGGTGGGCACCCCAAAAAACAGCCAGATCTTGCCCTGGTAGTTGGGATCCTCTTCAAACAGGTGCTTGATGAAGGCGCGAAAAGGGGCGATGCCAGTGCCGGTGGCAATCAAAATCAGGTTGGCGTTCTCATCTTCCGGCAGCAAAAAGGTTTTCCCTGAGGGCCCGGTGATCATCACCTCATCGCCGGGTTTGAGATCGGTGAGGAAGCCGGAGCAGACCCCTACCCCCGGCTGGCCCGTCTCCTTATCCACGTATTCGGCCCGTTTCACACTCAGAGAAACGGTGCGCCCCTCGCCGTCGTCGCCATAGCGAGTGGAGGCAATGGAGTAGAGGCGGGGCTTGTGGGGCTTGCCCTTGTCATCTACGCCAGGAGGAATAATACCAACGCTTTGGCCCTCCAGGTAGCGGTAGTTGGGATCCGGTAGGCTGAGCACAATGTGCTTGGTCAGGCCAGGTGCCCCTTCCCCCACAAGGGAGTAGGTCTCTACACACTGGCCGATCAGGGGCGCGTTGGGACGGTACAGATTGACAACAACTTCTCGCTTTTCTGCGCTGGCAACCATAACGGCGAACTGCTCCTGGCAATGGGAGAAAACTCTCTAGCAAACACCTTAGCAGCCCCCCTGCCCGAACGGAACTTGCCGGAGGGGAATACCCCAGGCCGATCCTGAGAAAGCCAGGCCGGGAAACTTCTCTTCTCCTCAGTCGTCGCCGGGAGACAGACAATCTTTGTTAAATTGTTCCTTGACGGTGCCCGCCTCTCTGGCCTAAAGCTCGGTTGTGGGGGAGCGTCTTGTGGTAATATGCAAGACCATAAAGAACAGTAACTTTTTTAGAGGCTTCCTCTCAGTTTTGCCCTGCCCATCCCCAAGGAGTTCCCATGGCAAGCAGTCCTGAACGTATTGTAATGATCGGTGTTGCCGGAGATTCTGGCTGTGGCAAGTCCACGTTCTTGCGGCGGTTGGGGGACTTGTTTGGCCGGGATCTCATTACCACCATTTGTCTGGACGACTACCACTCCTTGGATCGCTACCAGCGCAAAGAGAAGGGCATCACGGCGCTGGATCCCCGCGCCAACAACTTCGACCTCATGTACGAGCAGGCTAAGGCGCTCAAAAATGGCCAGAGCGTGATGAAGCCCATCTACAACCACGAGACGGGGCTCATTGACCCACCGGAGCGGGTGGATCCCAGCCCCATCATCGTCTTGGAGGGCCTTCACCCCATGTACGACGAGCGGGTGCGGGAGCTGCTGGACTTCAAGGTCTATCTGGATCTGGCGCCGGAGATCAAGATTGCCTGGAAGGTGAAGCGGGACATGGCGGAGCGGGGCCACACCTATGAAGATGTGTTGCGCTCCATCGAGGCCCGCCGCCCCGATTTTGAAGCCTACGTCGATGTGCAGAAGCGCTATGCCGATGTGGTCATCGAGGTGCTGCCCACCAAGCTGCTGCCAGAGGTGGATCCGGAGCACAAAGTGCTGCGGGTGCGCATGATCCAGCGGGAGGGGGTGAAGTATTTTGACCATGTCTATCTCTTCGACGAAGGCTCCACCATTGACTGGATCCCTTGTGGCAAAAAGCTGACCTGCTCCTACCCAGGCATCCGCCTGCACTACGGCCCCTCCACCTACTTCGATCAGCCGGTTTCGGTGTTGGAAATTGACGGCACCTTCGACAAGCTGGAGGAGGTCATCTACATCGAGAACCACCTAAGCAATCTGTCGACCCGCTACTACGGCGAGCTGACGGAATTGCTGCGCAAGCACCCGGAATATCCCGGATCCCGCAATGGCTCTGGACTCATCCAGGTCATCGTGGGCCTGAAGCTGCGGGCCCTCTACGAGAAAATCCAGGCGGAAGCCAAAAAGCTGGCGGTTGCTTCCTAGGGTTTGGCCTCTGGGTGAAGGGGATCCCTCTGCTCGGCTAGGGCAGTTGGGCAAGCAGCAACAGAGGGCGATCCATGCAAGGGTTCCAGTTGGAAATCTGGCCGGAGGGGACAGCCTTTTTCCGACGGGCGGTCGAGATCTGGCAAGAGCAGGCCGCGGCGGCTATCCGTCAACGGGGTCGCTTTACGGTGGCTCTGGCAGGGGGAAACACGCCACGGAAGTTGTATGCCGCTTTAACCCAGACGCCAGGGATCCCTTGGCAGCAAACCTGGCTGTTCTGGGGAGACGAGCGCTACGTTCCCCCGGATCACCCTGAGAGCAATTACGGCATGGTACGGCGGATCCTGCTGGAGACGGTCGGGGTTCCCGCCTCTCAGGTCTTTCCCATGCCCACCCAAGCAGGGGATCCCTTGCGAGATGCGGCGGAGTACGAGGCGACCCTGCAGCAGATTTTCGGCACCGAATGTCCTGCCTTCGACCTGATCTGGCTGGGAGTGGGAGAAGACGGCCACACGGCCTCCTTGTTTCCCGGTACAGCCGCTCTGCAGGTGCAACACCGCTGGGTGACGGTGGGCCAAAAAGGGGAGGAGCCGCGCCTAACTCTCACCTATCCTGTTCTCAACCAGGCCAGGCAGGTGGTGGTTTTGGTAACAGGGGCCAGCAAGGCTGCAATTGTTAAGGAAGCCCTGACAACAGAGGCCCACCTGCCCTGCCAGCGCCTCAACCCCCAAGGACGGCTGCTATGGCTGCTGGATACAGCGGCGGCGGCTGAACTGCCCTTGCCCGCGGTGACCCTGCTCGGCTAGGCTGCCCAGGTCAAGGTTGCCGGCTAAGGATGGCCATTTGACCCAGATCACCGCTGCCTCCCCCTTGTTTCGCATTTCATTGGGGCAGTTGGGTTAGAGCGCTGCCCCATGTCCATCCGCCTCATTGTCGAATCGGTTCTCCAGAGCACCTACCTCAGCCGCCAGCAAGAATCCCAAATCTGCCACCTCCTCCAGGAGCGGCTCTACGACGAATTGGATCTGGAGGCAATTGACCGACTAATCCTCGCTTTGCTGGAAGGGCAAGTCCAGCTTGAGTGAGAGGAAAGCTGCGCCACCTCGCCAAAAATCCTCAGGCCAAGGCTTAGCCCAGCCTCCTGTAGCAGTTTGGTCGCTTGAGCAGCGAGTTCCAGCAGGAGAGCCTTCCAGAGGGCACCCTCAGATGTCTTGGCCCTAGGCGACGCCCCGGCCAACCGCCGACCTGCAGCTAGCTCTCTACAAGGAGAAGAGCTTGCCCATTGACGCTCCCACTGATCAAAGTCGGGGGATCCTAGAAATCTCCGTGCCGCTGACCCGACACCCAGGCCACAAGCAAGCCCCCAAGCATTGTCAATGCGCCCCTACACACTTGCCCGAGGCAAAGACCTACCTACTTTTTTGACTGCCGTTTGATTTTTTCGCCAATTTCGGCTAACTGTAGCACAAACGAGCGACTGAGACTTGAGACACAACCTGTTGACCGTCCTGGGGCAAGCCTGTGCAAGTTCAAATTCACCATCTCATCGAATATCGCTACAGCCGTCCAGTGCAACTGGAGCCCCACACTGTGCGGTTGCGGCCCCGTTGCAACGGGATCCAAACCCTCTTGGCCTTTGAGCTGCGGGTGGATCCGCCGCCGGCAGGCCAATCGGAGCTGGTGGATCTGGATGGCAACGCGGCAGTTCAGCTCTGGTTTGGGGATCCCACCGAACATCTGCGCATCCAAACCCAGTCCACCGTGGTCACCCTGCGGCGCAACCCCTTTGACTATCTACTCTTCGATTGGGCCACCCACCTTCCCATCAACTATCCCAGCACGCTGGCGGCCCAACTGCAGCCCTATCTGGCAACCCCGGCAGATGCCGGCATCCAAAGCCTCGCCTGGGAGCTCTGGGATCAGGTGCAGGGGGAGACGACGGCCTTTTTGCCGGCGCTCAACCAACGCATCTACTCCGAGTGCCGCCACATCTTGCGGGAGAAGGGGGATCCTTGGCCCGCCGGCTTGACGTGGCAGCGCAAAACCGGCTCCTGCCGTGACCTGACGCTGGTGTTTATGGAGGGCTGTCGGGCAGTAGGTCTGGCGGCACGATTTGTCAGCGGCTACCAGGTCAGCCCGCCGTTGCAAGAGAACCCCGAACTCCAGGGCACAGCCAGCAAAGAGCCAGCAGAGCGCCACCTACACGCCTGGGCAGAGGTGTATCTGCCGGGGGCTGGTTGGCGGGGGTTCGATCCCACCCAAGGGCTGGCCGTGGCCGATGGCCACGTGGCTTTGGCGGCCAGTGCCTACCCCCGAGGTGCCGCTCCTATCTACGGCCATTGGCTGGGCAGGGGTGTTCACAGCCACATGAGCTACACTATCCAAATCCAGGCAGGATCTTCTCCTCAAGCCCAGCTCAACTGAGCTCCATCCTGCGTGGGATCCCTTGATAGATCTGCTGTTGCATCTCCTACTTTAGATATCTTGCTTTAGATATCTTGTAGTGAAGTCCCTTTTCCAAACCATGGAAGAGCTCAACACCCTGATCCAGGATTTACAAGCTGCCTTTGGCGACAGCAGCACGCCGGTGCTCTCGTTATACGCCGACATCAACCCTGCCCGTCCCGAAAATGCCCGCCTTGCCTGGGTAGGACGCATCAAGAACGCTATCAAAGAGCTGCCGGAGTTCCGGGAGGGCAAGCGGGATCCTTCTCTCTACGAGCAAATCCTTGCCCTGCTGGAACAGGAGCGCCCTTCCGCCCGCACCTTAGTTCTTTTTGCCAGCTGCAACGCTGATGGCAAGCTAGTGCTGCGTCGAATTGACCTGCAGGTGGAGCTGCCGGTAGTGGATCTGGCCCACGGGCGGGTAGAAGCCCGCTGGGGTGAGCCGTACTTGACCCCTTTGATTTTCGCCTTCGATGAATATGAGCGGGCCGGGGTGTTGCACCTGTCCGGAGCCAGGTGGCACTTCTACGAGCTCTTTCTGGGAGAACTGCGGGAGGATACCGAAATCTTTGCCAACATCGGCGCCGACGAGTGGCAGGAACTCCAGGATCTGGCCGGCCGCATCGAAAATGCCGTTGCCGAGCGTCGGGCCCGCAGCGGCGGCACCTTTGACAAACTCTCCCCCAAGGAGCGGGAGGCGGCCAAGGTCAGCCTCTGGATGCACAAGCTCTACCAGCGCCTGGCCCAGGCCCTCGACAAAGCGGTGGATCGGCTGGGCATTGAGCGGCTGGTGCTCATGGGGGAAGCCTGGCAGGTATCTCACTTTGAGGGCTACCTCAACCGCGGCTTGCGCAACCGCGTCGTCGCCCGGGTGGGGCACCCCGCCAACCTCCACGCACCGACGCCGCAAGACATCCTCGACCGAGTGGTGCCCGTCCTGGAGGCCGCCGAGCGCCAAGGGGAACTGGCCTTGTTAGAGCGGATTCGGGAGCAGCCCGGCGCTTGGGGCTTGGACGCGGTGCTGGACGCCCTCCAACTGGGTCGAGTGGAAATTCTGGTCTTGCCCTGGAGGCTAGAGGCCACCATCTGGCGCTGTCCAGACGGCTCGGTGGGAGGAACCCCAGAGATGGCCCAGCTCCTCTGCCCAGAGCCCCAACCGGTGGCGCTGCGGGATCAGGTCTGGGTGCTGGCCCGCGATTTCGGCGCTAAGCTGGAGTTTGTCCGTGGCGAGGCCGAAGTTCGCCTCCTCGAGGAGTTCCAGGGAGCGGCAGCGCTGCTGCGCTGGTAAACTCGGCCGCCCAAACCGGGTTGAGCAGCTCTCTGGCTGGATCCCAAAGCCGCAGTGTAGGCTAACATAGCCTAGCCCACCTCTGAAAAGTTTTCTGAGGGATCCCGTTGACCCAGTCTATTGATCTTCCCACCAGCGTTGATACGTTTTTGCAGGAGCTGGCTGCGATTCAGCAAGTTGGGCCAAAGCGGATAGCCATCCTGGGCAGTCGCCATGTGCCCATCACCCACCAGTACCTCATCGAGACCCTCAGCTACGCTTTGGCCCTCACTGGCAACCGCATTCTCACTTCCGGGGCCATTGGCACCAACCTGGCTGTGATTCGCGGGGCGATGCGGGCAGATATGAAATCCTTGACGGTGATCTTGCCGCAAAGTTTGGAGCGACAGCCGGCAGAGTCGCGGGCCAGCCTGGAGCAGGTGCTGCATCTGGTGGAGCACCCCGAAAATGACCATCTTCCCCTGGCGGAGGCTAGCCGCCTGTGCAACCTAGAGATCATCAGCAAGTGCCAGCAGTTGATCTGTTTTGCCTTTCACGACAGCGTCACGCTTTTGGAGGCCTGCAGGCACGCCGAGGAGCAACACAAGTTGGTTACACTCTTCTATTTCGACTGACTGGACTGCAGCTCACTGCTCTCAACCTTTTGCCCCGGGGGTAGCAGCAGTGTAGAAAGCCCCGATAGCTCAATATAGACTGCAGCGCACTCCCGACGTTTGGCGAATGGAATAGGATAAGGCTTTGTCTTGAGGCAAATCGTTGGGCAGCCATGATGGGATCCCCGGCATGGAACCCGGAAATTTCTGCAGTCTCACCTACCTCATCCTCTAACCCGCGGGGATCCGAAAGGGGTGTCTATTTTCGATTCGATGCCCAAGGGATCCATCTGCATTTGCCCGCCACCCTGGCTTGGGAAGAAGTCTGGGACGATTTGGTGTGGCAATTGCGCAGCCGCAAACCCTACTGGGCAGGAGTGGCCCCCCTGACCCTGTGGTGCCAAGAGCGAGAGCTGGACTTGCCCACCCTACAAACTCTGGCCGTCTTGTTGTCGCAGCATCGGCTGTCCTTGTGGCGCGTCCAAACCGGATCCCGAGGGACGGCGATCGCGGCGGCGACCCTAGGCTATTCGGTGGAACAATCTTCCCCCTTAGAGGTGATTTCCCCTGTCCCCCCGGATACCACCCCCCTCTACCTGCGATCCACAGTGCGGTCGGGAATGTCCGTGCGCCACCGTGGCTCGGTCTTTCTGCTGGGGGATCTCAACCCCGGCGGCGAGATCATTGCCGGCGGTGACATCTGGGTCTGGGGACGTCTGCGCGGCCTAGTGCATGCCGGTGCAGAGGGGGATAGAGGCGCTGTGATCTTAGCTTTGCACTTAGAGCCCACTCAGTTGCGCATTGCCGATCAGGTGGCCCGCCCGCCGGAAGGAGGATCCCCTCCCAACACCCCGGAGGTGGTTTACTTGCAGGAGGGTGTCATCTGCATTGCCAGCCTTCAGGATTTTCTGCGGAGAGGAGTATGAGCCGAGTTATCGTCGTAACCTCTGGGAAGGGGGGAGTGGGGAAAACCACTCTAACGGCCAACCTGGGCACTGCCTTGGCGCGCTTGGGTCGCTCGGTGGTGGTGGTGGATGCCGACTTTGGCCTGCGTAACCTGGATCTGCTGCTGGGGTTGGAAAATCGGGTGGTGTACACGGCTCTAGAGGTAATTGCGGGGGAATGTCGCCTTGAACAAGCGTTGGTGAAGGACAAACGCACCCCCAATCTCTCACTGTTGCCGGCAACCCAAACCCGCAACAAAACGGCGGTCAACCCGGATCAGATGCGGCAGTTGATGGAGAAGCTCGCCAGCAGCCATGACTACGTGTTGATCGACTGCCCGGCGGGGATTGAACAAGGGTTTCGCAATGCCGTTGCCGGAGCGACGGAAGCGCTGTTGGTCACCACACCGGAAGTGTCGGCGGTGCGGGACGCGGATCGGGTGGTGGGCTTGTTGGAGGCAGCAGGGATCTCCTCGACCCAGCTTGTTGTCAACCGCCTGCGCTCGGATATGGTGGCTGCCGGCCAGATGATGTCGGTGGAAGATGTGGTGGAGGTGCTGGCCATCCCCTTGGTGGGTATCATTCCAGAAGACCGGGAGGTGATCGTCTCCACCAACAAAGGGGAACCTCTAGTCCTCTCGGCCAACCCGACTCTGGCCGCTCAGGCCATCCAGCGCATTGCTCGACGACTAGAAGGAGAAACGGTGGAATTTCCCAAGTTGGCTAGCTTGGGCGAGTCTTTCTGGGAAAAGGCCAAGCGGTTTTTAAACCAAAAGGTGTTTTAGATGGCTCCTTTGCCTGACTTGGATTGGTATAGCCGCCTTCCCCCCTCCACATTCGCGTTCACAACTAAGTCAAGCCACCCCTGAAGCTCATGCTCCTCGATTTTTTGGATCAGCTTTTTTCCCGCCACTCTGGCAGCAGCCGCGAGCAAGCCAAGCAGCGCCTGAAACTGATCTTGGCCCACGACCGCGCCGACCTCACCCCGGCAGCCTTGGAAGCGATGCGCCTGGAGATCTTAGAGGTGGTATCTCGCTATGTGGAGCTGGATGCGGAGGGGATGCAGTTTCACTTGGCGGCAGAAGGGGGGACGACGGCTCTGATCGCCAACCTCCCCATTCGTCGCGTTAAGCCCCTGGCGGAGGCCGGCCTTTATTCCTGTGAAGGGGAGAACCCACAACAGGATCCCGGAGCTGCCCCATCCGAGGGAGGCCATTTGAGCTCGCCTTCCCTCTGAGCTACCCTAGACTCAGGAAGCAGTAATTCAAGGTGTTGCATAGAGTGTTACACTCGCCTGGGCTGCGTCCGTTCGCCAAGATGCTCTCTCTTGACTCCCACCTATGTCTGTCCCGGCCCGGAGTGCCTTGCAGTTGTTTACAGCCTGTTCATGTCAACTGTCTGTGACCCCAATGCTGACCAAGACAAAGCCGCCGGGACGGAGTTCGCGCTAAGGGAGGTTGAGCCTCGGCATGGAAAACTCCTTTGAGCTGACGATCCTGTTTACGCTGGCCTTGGTGGCCGGGATCGCGGCTCAAGTCCTAGCCAATTTTGTCAAAGTGCCCAGCATTGTTTTCCTGCTGCTGTTTGGGGTGTTGCTGGGGCCAGATGGCTTGGGCTGGGTTCGCCCTCAGATCATGGGATCCGGTCTGGAGGCGCTGGTGTCGCTGGCAGTGGCCCTGATCCTATTTGAGGGGGGGCTGAACCTGCGGCTGCAACGCCTCAACCAAGTCTCCGATAGCTTGCGCAATTTGGTGTTGCTGGGATCCCTGCTGACCTTGGGAGGAGGGGCACTGGCGGCCCACTATTTGGGGGAGTTTCCCTGGCCCCTGGCCTTTTTGTTCGGATCCCTGGTGGTGGTGACGGGGCCGACGGTGATTAACCCTATCCTGAAGCGGGTACGGGTCGATTCCGCCGTCAGCACTCTGCTGGAAGGGGAAGGGGTGCTCATCGATCCGCTGGGGGCCATCTTGGCGGTGGTGGTGCTGCAGGTGGTGCTTTCTGGCCACCCCAGCTTCCTCATGGCCTTGGAGCAGTTGTCCAGCCGCTTGGCCATTGGGTCGGCGGTGGGGGCGCTGGGGGGCTGGCTGATGGGATCCTTTTTGCTCTGGTCGCGGCAATTTTTGACGGAGGAGTTGCGCAACTCGGTGGTGCTGGCGGGGGCGCTGGGGGTGTTTACCCTGGCCCAGTCGCTGCGCTCAGAAGCGGGGCTGATGGCGGTGGTGATGGCGGGCCTGGTGGTGCGGCAGAAGGCGGCCATTGCCGAGCGGAGCGTGCGCCAATTCCATGGCCAGTTGGTGGTGATGGCCATCTCAGTGTTGTTTATCTTGCTCACGTCCACCCTCTCTCTAAAGGCGGTATTTGCTTTGGGCTGGGGAGCGCTGGCCACGGTGCTCTGCCTGATGCTGGTGGTTCGCCCCCTGAGTGTGTGGCTGTGTACCTGGGGCAGTGACCTCAACTGGCGGCAAAAGTTGTTTGTGGCCTGGCTGGCTCCCCGCGGTATTGTGGCGGCATCGGTGGCCTCTCTGTTTGCCATTTTGCTCACCGAGCGAGGCATTACTGGGGGGGATGCCCTCAAGGCGCTGGTGTTTTTGACCATCTCGGTCACGGTGACGGTGCAGGGGCTGACCGCCGCCTGGGTGGCCCGTTGGCTGGGCTTGGATCAGGGCAGTTCTACGGTGATCGTCGGCAACCATCCCCTCGTCAGCCAGTTGGCCCAGTTGATGAGCTCCCTCAACCAGGCGGTGGAGGTGCTGCCGCTGCCGTCGGGATCCCGTCTGCGCGAGCCTGCTGGCCTAGCCCAGCTCAACGGCCACAAGGTCGCCTATGCCCTGGGGGATCCCTCTGGGAGTAATGGAGCCGGTGGAGCTGAAGAGGAAGTTGGCCGGCTGCTGCCGGGATCCCTGCAGGAAGTGGTGCTCAGCGAGTCGGCCCTGTTGAAGGCCGATATTGACCACGCGGAGACGCTGCTGATCCTAACGCTGGATCCGCAGATGAACTGGGCGATTGCCGAGCTGATGGTGAAACTCTCGGTTTCTGCTGCCATCTGGACGGTGTTGCTGCCGGAGATGCCCATCTCAGAAGGGATCCGCGCCCTGCCAATCCCCTTTTCCCAACTGCAGCGCTGGGCCGGCTACCTAGAAGCTAAGCGAGCGGAGCTGCGCTCGATTACCCTGCCCACCTTGGCGGATCTGGGCTTGAAGCCCCCCCAATCGGCGGTGGCCTCGGCCCAGGAGTCGAGCTGGGCAGCGCGTTCAACGCTGCTCAACCCCTTCTCGGCTCAGATGGGGCTGGAGGATCCCGCTCTGGAGCGGCTGCGGGATCAGTTTGCCTACCGCATTAAGGCGGATCTGTGCCTGCCTTTGCTGCTGGTGCGCCCGCAGCGTCTGGGAGGCTGGTTTGGAGAGAAGGGTAAGTCGTCCCAGGTTGGTCGGCTGTTCTACCTGCCGGAGCCAGGCATCTGGCGACGTGGGGATTGCATTTACTACCTAGAGCGGCTTGCCAGCCCTGTAGAGGCCGGTGCTCCCTCTGCCAGAGAGTCGGATCCCTCAGAATGGGATCTGCCCTCAGCGGAGTTACTGCCTCAGTATGTTGAGGGCATTAAGCTCCACTTTGATCTCTAGGAAGGTCGGGGCAGCCAGCGGCCACTGGGGATGAGGGGGCACCCCTGCACCTGCTCAGGCCGGCCCAGGTAAACCCAGGCCGAAGTGCCACTCTCCAGTTGCACCCACTGCCGTCTGTACAGCCGCGGGTGATCCTCCAGCTCGTCTAGGCGGGGCAACAGGCTCAGGGGAATGCGGTAGCGCTCGCCGTAGAGCCGGTTGCGGCCAGGAACGGCCATCGGGTAGGGGCCGAGATCGTAGAGATCGATGTGGTTGAGGCTGTCGGTTCCCAAAAACTCTGCTCCTTGCAGCAGACTGTGGTACTGGCCGCCCCGCAGCAGGGATCCGTAGACAAAAACCACGGTCGTTGGTTCCATCGTGCTCTGGGACAGGGAGAATTAGGGGGATTGGGCCAATTTTTGGCCAAGGCGGGGCTCTGAGCCGGCCAGCAGGCGCTCGATGTTGCGTCGATGGGCAGCAATGACATAAACCCCCCCTACCAGGGCAAACAACCCATAGGGCAGAGGCTGACCCAGAGCCCACATTAGCAGCGGCGCCGCCACCGCCGCCAGCAGCGAGCTGAAGGAGACAATGCGGGTAAGGGCGATCCCCAGCAGCCAGACGCCAAAGGTAGCCAGGGCCACCGGCCAAGCCATGGCCAAGAGGATCCCCAGGCTGGTGGCCACTGACTTGCCCCCCCTAAAGCCCAGCCAGCAGGAGCGGCTGTGGCCAACCACTGCCCCCAGGGCCGCTACGACCACCCACCACGGGGATCCCAAAGCCGATCCCAGCGCCACCGCTGCTGCCCCCTTGGCGGCATCCACCAGCAGCACCAGCAGCGCCGGCCCCTTGCCCAGCGTCCGCAACACGTTGGTTGCCCCCGTCGAGCCGGAGCCCGCTTGGCGGAGGTCGATCCCGCCCCACCAACGTCCCACCCAGTAGCCGGTGGGGATGGATCCCAGCAAGTAGCCTCCAAGGGCCGCGAGGAAAGCCAAAAGCCAGGCAGGCATAGGCAGGTCTTGAACGCTCTTTCTCACTTTGCCACAGGGCTTGGGTTACAACTGCTGTCGAAGCCGGCCAGGTTGACCTCCCAAGCAAGGCGCGGTTGCACAAAGTGCAAAAGCTGGTGACGAATCTGCTCCAATTGCCAGATGGCCTGGCGGGATCCCTGCACCCAGAAATGCTGCTGCAGATAGTCAATCAGCCACAGTTGCGCCGGCAAGTCGAGAGCGGCCACCGCCCTGGCCAGTTCCAGGGCCTGCCGCAGCGAGGGGGGCCAGCGTCTAAGGTCTTGCAGCAGCGACGGCGGGATCCTTTGCAGGTGCTGGTGGGCCTCCAGCGCCCGTCCGGGGCTGCCTTGGGCCAGGGCAATCAGCTCAGAGCGAGGGATCCCGGGCAGCTCCGGGCAGTTCAAACTAACCAACACCCGCTCTACCTCTGCCGGGCTGAGGCGGCGGAAAGGCACCATCTGGCAGCGGGACAACAGCGTCGGCAGCAGGGAGGCCGCCTGGGGGGCGATGAGAACGATGTGGGCCGGCCCGGGCTCCTCCAGGGTTTTCAGGAGGGCATTGGCCGCACTTTCTGCCAGAGTTTCCGCCCCCTCCAGCACCACCAGCGAACGGCGGGCGCGCATTGGCTTACGGGCACAGAAGCGGGCCACTCCCTGCACCTGTTCCAGGCGAATTTGCGGCGGGGAGCGCCGCTGCAGAGTTTGCGCCTCCGGGGCCTCCGCTGCTATCAGGCGGCCCTGGTGGAGATAGGTAGGGCTGACCCAGTGGAGGTCGGGATGGGTGCCCGCTAGCAGCCAACGGCAGTTGGAGCACTGGCCGCAAGGGATCCCCGAGCTGGCCTCGCAGAAGAGGGCCCGGGCAAACCAGCGGGCCATCAGCCCTCGCCCCACCCCCTCTGGCCCCAAGAAACAGTAGCTGGAGGTCACCCGCCCCTTTTCCAGAGCAGCCACCAGCAGCCGCGCCGCCAGCTCCTGCCCGACGATGTGCTGTGGGGGCAGAACCTTTACCCCCTCAACCTGGGGCTGGGGCATTGGCAGAATTGCTTACTCCCTGGCAAAGGTCGGCAAGAGAGCCCTGGAGCCGCTGCTTCCTCAATACGCAAAGCTTCATCTCTGCTCCTGCCGTTAGGCCGTGGGATCCAGTCGCATTAAAACTTGACCAAATTCTACCGGCTGGCCGTTGCTCACCAAAATCTCCTTCACCACGCCTGCGGTTTCAGCTTCTATCTCGTTCATCAGCTTCATGGCTTCGATGATACAGAGAGTTTGGCCCTTGTTCACCCGCTGGCCAACCTGCACAAAATCCATCTCTCCAGGGGCAGGAGCGCTGTAGAAGGTGCCCACCATCGGTGCTGTCACCTCTACCCAGTGGCTGGGGGCAGGCTTAGAAGCGCTCTCAGGAGAGGGAGCTTCTGCAGGGGGAGCAGGGGGGGGTGCTGGCGGCGGGGCAGCGGGCGGAGCGGCGGCAGCAGCAAGGCCAGTCGGGATTCCTTTGCGCAGGGTCAGGCGGAAATCCTTGTACTCCAGGGTTAGCTCGGTAACGTCGCTCTCCTGCAGAGCGGCCAGCAGAAGGCGAACTTCCTGCCAATTGACAACATCCAAGGGAACGTTACTCCTGATGCATCACCTGTCCACAACGGCAGCCCAGCGGCGAAGAAGAAGGAGAGCCATCACTCGCGGCCTATATAGGTGTCGGTGCGAGTATCGACACGCACCCGTTCTCCCACCTTGATAAACAGAGGCACCTGGATCTCAGCGCCGGTCTCCAGCTTGGCGGGCTTGGTTCCTCCCGTGGCCGTATCTCCTTTCACGCCGGGATCGGTTTCCACCACTTCCAAGACAACGGTGTTGGGCAGCTCCACATCGATCACCTGCCCCTTCCAGCGCAGGATGGCCACTTCCATGTTCTCTTTCAGGTATTTCACGGCAGAGCCAATTTGGGCAGCACTGAGGGGAGCCTGTTCGTAGGTCTCCATGTCCATGAACACGAAATTGTCCCCTTCTGCGTAGAGATACTGCATATTCACTTTTTCAATAGTGGCGGCAGGCAGCATTTCGCCGGCGCGGAAGGTTTTCTCCACAACGTTGCCGGTCTGCATATTTTTGAGCTTGGTGCGCACAAAAGCCGAGCCCTTGCCAGGTTTCACGTGCAGAAACTCGATTACCTTGTAGGGAGCGCCGTCAATTTCCACAGAGACGCCGGGGCGCAAATCGTTGCTTGAGATCATGTCAGCACAGCGATCCGTTGCTTAGACTTCCCAATCTTACCCCGGCTACGGGGCACTCCGATTCAGCCCTCTGAGATCAACGGGCGGCTGACGTCCGTAAAGAGGCAACACCGTCTGCCAGGGAGGGCGCAAGCCTGCCTGGAAATCGGCGCGGGCTAGTTCCGCCAACGCCAGCACAGGCGCCGGATCTACCCAGTCGGCGGCATCGACGACGAGAGCCTGCGGCCACTGCCGCAGAACCGTCTGCCAAGCAGCTTCCTCCCAGAGCTGATCCGCTACTTCGGCAACCCAATGTTGTGGGCCCACCCGGTACACGCCACCATACTGCTCCCCCCGCTTGGCGTCCATGTGCACCGCCACCGTCAGGGGCTGAGGCGGGGATCCCTGCTCCTGCCAAGCCTGGCGGGCGAGAACCGCCAAGGTCGAGTAGCCAAACACCGGAATGCGCAACTGCTGGCCCAACAACCGCGCCACACTCACCCCCAAACGGCTGCCGGTAAAACTCCCCGGCCCCAAAGCTACAGCGATCCCCGCCATCTGCGACCAGTCCTGGCTGGCTAAGAACTCCCTCAGGCAAGGGTGCAACTGGGCCGCCATCTCCCGATCCAGCCACCAACTCCGGCTGCGGCTCTCCCCCAGCTTCTCCTCCAGCGGCAACAGGGCCAAGCCCAGAACAGGCGTGGTGGTGTGGATCCCTAAAATCCAGCGGGGAACTGACATGGCCTCTCTCAGGATCAAGCGAGGTAGTTGACAGAACTTAACGGATGTTTTAAGGTTGTGTTGTCAATCTTCGCGCTTCCTCAGGGAAGTTTGCCATCATGA
>NZ_JANSIY010000051.1:0-17584 GCF_047462295.1 Synechococcus sp. H60.3
GGGCAGAGGAAGAGACAAAAATCTCGCCGTAAAGCGGATGGGGAAACCCCACCCGCCTGCGCGGTGGGGTAGTTCATCGCTGCAAAGGGAGGCATGGCTATGCCAGAAGAATCAGAAAAACCAGAGAAAAGCTACTCCTGGAAGGGCAGTGCCAATGCGGGCCGGGTACTGACGATTTTGGCCGTCGTGGGGGGAGTGGTCATTCTACTGGCGGGCTTCCTGCAGTAGGCCGAGCTGTCAGACCCAAAGTTGGCGCAAGAACATCCGCCTATCGCTGGAAGCCAACGTTTTCCCTGCTATGAAACTATGAAACAACTTTCTCGCTCCCTTCTCCTACAAGGGGAAAGGGGTTGGGGTAGCAAGTGTCTCAACCTTGCTTGAAACAACCGCAATGTTTTGCAAGTCCTGCTAACAAGTTGTCAGCCTTTCCACCAGGCAGCAAAAAACCCAGCAGAGAAGGGATCCCTGCTGGGCTCAGGCCGGAGGAGCAAAAATCCTAGCCTAGGAGCTGACGAGCGGTATTGAGCACATTCTCCACCGTAAAGCCGAACTTCTCCATGCAGACAGGGCCGGGGGCGGAGGCGCCAAAGCGGTCGATGCCGATGGCCACCCCCTCAAAGCCCAGGTACTTGTGCCAGCCAAAGGTGGATCCCGCCTCGACGGAGATGCGCTTGGTAACATTGGGGGGCAAGACGGAGTCGCGGTAGCTCTGAGGCTGGGCCTCGAACAGCTCCATGCAGGGCATGGAAACCACCCGTACCGCTCGGCCTTCCTGCTGCAGTTGAGCAGCAGCCTTCACCGCCAGCTCCAGCTCTGAGCCAGTGGCAATCAAGATAAGCTCCGGGTTGGGAGCATCCACCACCACATAGGCCCCCTTGGCTACCCCCTCAATGGAGGTGCCTTCTACGGGGTTGACCGCCTGCCGGGTAAACACCAGCACCGACGGGGTGGACATGGCCTCGAGGGCCACCTGGTAGGCTCCCACCGTCTCGCGGGCGTCCGCCGGGCGGATGACGTAGAGGTTGGGGATGGCCCGCAGAGAGGCCAGCGTCTCAATGGGCTGGTGGGTGGGACCGTCTTCTCCTAGGGCCACTGAGTCGTGGGTCATGATGTGCAACACCCGCGCCCGCGAGAGGGCCGACAGCCGGATGGCCGGCCGCATGTAGTCGCTGAAAACCAAGAAGGTGGCGTCGTAGGGAATGAGGCCGCCGTGCAGAGCCATGCCATTGGCGATGGCTCCCATGCCATGTTCCCGTACCCCGAAGCGGAAGTTGCGCCCGTGGTAGGAGCCGGCCTGAAACTCCGGGATCCCCTTCAAGTAGGTCATGTTGGAATGGGCCAGATCGGCGGATCCCCCCAGCAGCTCTGGCACCGCCTTGGCCAGGGCGTTGAGACAAAACTTGGAGAGGTTGCGGGTGGATTCTTTGCCAGTTTCGGCAATGGGAGCCAACGCTTCTTTCCAGCCCGCAGGCAGCTCCCCGGCCATGATGCGCTTGAACTCAGCGGCCTCTTCCGGGTAGGCCTTCTCGTAGGCGGCAAAGCGCTCGTTCCACTCCGCCTCGGCTTTGGCCCCTTTATCGATGGCCTGGCGGAAGTGGGCCAGCACCTCGTCGGGGATGTAGAACTCCGGCTCCAGCGGCCAGCCCAAGTTTTGTTTGGTGAGCTTGACCTCTTCTGGCCCCAGGGGCGCCCCGTGGACGCTCTCGCTGCCAGCTTTGTTGGGGGATCCGTAGCCGATGGTGGTCTCGACGATGATCAAAGAAGGCTTGTCGGTGACCTCCTTGGCTTTTTGGATGGCTTCGGCGATCCCCTTCAGGTCGTGGTTGCCATCCTCCACTTTTTGCACGTGCCAGCCGTAGGCCTCATAGCGCTTGCCCACATCTTCGGTAAAGGCAATTTCCGTGCTGCCGTCGATGGAGATGTGGTTGCTGTCGTAGAGCATGATCAGCTTGCCCAGTTTGAGGTGGCCGGCCAGCGAGGCCGCTTCCGAGGCCACCCCCTCCATGTTGCAGCCATCACCCAAGATCACGTAGGTGTAGTGATCCACAATCGTGTGGCCGGGCTTGTTGAAGCGGGCCGCCAAGTGGGCCTCGGCAATCGCCAGCCCTACCGCATTGCCCACCCCCTGTCCCAGCGGGCCGGTGGTCACCTCCACACCGGGAGTTTCAAAGTTTTCCGGGTGCCCGGGAGTTTTGGATCCCCACTGGCGAAACTGCTTGATGTCCTCCAGACTGACATCAAAGCCCGTCAGGTGCAGCAGGGCATATTGCAGCATACAGCCGTGGCCCGCCGAGAGGACAAAGCGATCCCGATCCACCCACTTGGGGTTGCGGGGATTGAACTTCAAAAACTGCTGCCAAAGCACATAGGCCATGGGTGCTGCCCCCATCGGCAGGCCGGGGTGGCCGGAGTTGGCTTTCTGAACAGCATCCACCGCCAAAAAACGAATCGTGTTGATGGCAAGTTGTTCCAGGGAGGGAGGAGCAGCAACAACCATGTGGGATCCCTATCGCTCGACATTCGCTTTCCAGTATGCCTTGACACTCCCACGGCCTAAAGGCGGGGGATTCTTACGCAGTTCAACAACAAACTCGTAAAGGCGCTGTCAAGACGCCTCTAGACGGTTCCTTGAGGCAAAACCCCAAGGTTCTGCTGACTTTCCTGTTCGCGTCAGCGGGACGGAGTCCTTGGAGGTTGGCTGAGACGTTGACATCTCCCGGACGCTTGCCACCGGTCGGGTTTTTCACCGTTTTAGGGGCTCGCCTGGGAACGCTACGCCTCGGTGACAACTATACCATTGGCGAGCAACTAAAGTTGCTGACGGGCTTTTCCGCCCTGCACTCAAGTGCGGGGCTACCAAGCTATCCTTCTGTGTTTTGGGCCTCGCTTCCGAAGCAGTGGGGATCCATCAAGCTGGGAATTGGCCCGGGTCGGTCTCGGCTGGGCAAGATGACAGGCTAAGCTGAGAGATACGCTTGCCACCATTTCTGGTGGGTTGGAGGGTTTTCATTGAGCGCTGTTTCTTCGCCTAGCGGTAAACCGCCCTGGCTGCGGGCCAAAGCCCCCCAACGGGCCGGGTCTGTCCAGCAACTGCTGCGGGACTTGGGCCTGAACACGGTTTGCGAAGAGGCTTCCTGTCCCAACTTAGGGGAATGCTTTGCCAACGGCACCGCCACCTTCTTGATCATGGGCCCGGCCTGTACCCGTGCCTGCCCCTACTGCGATATCGACTTCACCAAACGGCCTTTGCCCTTGGATCCCACTGAGCCGCTGCGGGTGGCAGAAGCCGTGCAACGGCTGGGGTTGCGCCACGCGGTCATTACCTCGGTGAATCGGGACGACCTGCCGGATGGCGGAGCCAGCCAGTTTGTTGCTTGCATTACCGAAATCCGCCGCCGCCTGCCCCGGACGACCATCGAGGTCTTGATCCCAGATTTATGTGGCAACTGGCAGGCCTTGGAGCAGATTCTCGCTGCCCGCCCAACGGTGCTTAACCACAACACGGAAACCGTGCCCCGCCTCTACCGGCGAGTGCGCCCCCAGGGGAACTACGAGCGCTCCCTGCGGCTTCTGGAACTGGCACGGCAATGGGATCCGGGCCTCTACACCAAGTCAGGGGTGATGCTGGGCTTAGGAGAGACCGCCGAGGAGATTTTACAGGTGATGCAAGATCTGCGCCGGGTGGGCTGCGACATCCTCACTCTTGGCCAATACCTGGCGCCCAGCCCCAAACACCTGCCGGTGGAGCGCTATGTCACCCCAGAAGAGTTCGACCATTGGCGGCAAGTGGGGGAAGAGCTAGGCTTTCTGCAGGTGGTGTCCTCCCCTCTCACCCGCAGCTCCTACCATGCCGAAGCCGTGCAAGAGCTGATGCGGCGCTACCCGAAAAGGGGATCCCCTGCTGAGAGCGTCTTGCCAAGCTAGATCAGAAGTCCTGAGGTGTTGTTGTGGCGCAACGCTTCTCCCGGGAAGACCACAGGCCTAGTTGGTAGGGATTTCTGGCATCTTCTTTGGTAAAGATGCAGTAGGATCGAACTGAAGAGAGAGGAGGGGCAGGCGGTTGCGTCCTCGCTGCCGCTACCAGGCAGCAGGATGAGGAAAGTCCGGGCTTTCAGAAGAACACACCGCTGGGGAAACTCCCAGTGCGGGTAACCGCGAGGATAGTGCCACAGAAACATACCGCCGATGGCTGGGATCCCACCCAGTACAGGTAAGGGTGCAAAGGTGGGGTAAGAGCCCACCAGCAGCGTCGTGAGGCGCTGGCTCGGTAAACCCCGGTGGAAAGCAAGGCCGCAGCCGCAGGACTATGGCTGTTCTTCGCCCCTGTTGGCTGCATCGAGGTCACGGTACTCAACCATTGGTTGGGGAAGGGTGTCCTCGGTGGTGGTGAGCCGCTAGAGGGTGGTGGCAACATCACTCCCAGAGAGATGACCGCCAGTGTGGGTCGCCCCTTGGAGCACCCCACTACAGAACCCGGCTTACAACCTCCTCATCTCTTCTCTTTTTTGGGTTTTTTGGGATTGCCAACCTCGAGGGAGTCCTTCGGAGGGAAGATTCTTAAGTTTGTCTCATACCCGTCAAGGCCGCCATCCACAGCTCTACGCAGGCTTGGAGGAGGAAGGGAACGCTGCTGCTAGGAGTGCCCTTGTCCGCTTGCTTAGCTGGGGGCTTGTCAGAGGCGCTGGAAGGCAGGCCAGCGGTAACGGCTAACACTGCTGTCCCTAAAATCATGAGGTGGAGAACTCCAGCAGCGGCCTGAAGGCGATCAGAGTCAATGGCTTGTAGCTCCGGGCTAGGGAGCTGCTGAAGGTAGTGGGCTAGCTGCTCTTGCGCCTTCAGGAAGCCTGCTCTCAAGGCACGGCGATGCTCCTCGGAGTAGAAGCCTGCTTCTCCCACCAACGAGCGCACCAGCTCAGGGTTATTAGCTAGGGCTTGGAAGCAGGTTTGGACATAGCGGAGGAGAATGGCTTGTAGCTCAGAGCCCCGGAAGGTAGCGGGATCCGCTGGGAGGGGTAAGTCGGCAATGCCGGAGAAAACTCCCAGCTCAGCAAATACAGCCAGGAGCAGTCCCTGCTTGCTGCCAAAGTGACGAAACAGGGTTACTTCATGAACGCCGGCCAAGTCTGCAATTTGACGGGTGGTGGTCTGAGTGATGCCCTGGCGGACGAAGAGGTCTCGAGCCGCGTTCAGCAGCCTTTGCCGGGAAGAAGGACGTGCCATGGTAGGTGATGGGGTAAGAAGTCAAGAGGAAGCGCTCAAGGTAGTAGCAATCTGCAAGTAGCACTTGCATTTGAGGTGAAATATCGTTAAGCTTAACCTCAGGCGAGATCAAACCTGCTGCCTTTCTGCTCTCTCATAGCGGCTTTCACTGCTGGGGCTTGCTTGGGCAGGCCTTCAGGGATCCCGGCTTGCCTTTCAGGGAGGCGAGCTCGTTGTAAGCTAAGTCAGGGATGCGGTGGCCTTTGCATGAGAAGCAACTTTGGGAGGAGGTATTTGATTCTGCGCTGCCCTTACTCCTTTTCTGAGGTTTTGCTGGTTCATGGCCGTTTCCCTTCCCACCCAATCGCTGGACAACCCCAACCGTTCTGCTTCGCTCGCTCAGCCTGAGCCCCAAAAGTCTTTTCGGTTTGCCTGGGAATTTGTTCTTTTTTTCGTTGTTTTTCACGCCCTCGCTTTGGTGGGCGGCATCGTTTGCTTTTCCTGGCCAGCCTTGGGGGTGGCCCTATTGCTTCACTGGTGTTTCGGCAGCTTGGGCATCTGCCTGGGGTATCACCGTCTTCTTAGCCATCGCAGCTTCCAAGTGCCCAAGTGGCTCGAATATGTCTTTGCTACCTTCGGTGCTCTCGCCATCCAGGGGGGGCCAATTTTTTGGGTGGCCGGCCATCGTCAGCATCACGCTTTTACGGAAGACGAAGAGCGGGATCCCTACTCTGCTCGCAAAGGCTTTTGGTGGAGCCACCTGCTCTGGCTCATTTACCAACGGGAAGAGTTTTTTAATCGTGAGAAGTATTCTGCCTTTGCGCCGGATTTGGCTCGGGATCCTTTTTATCGTTGGCTAGACCAGTATGGGCTGCTGCTGCAACTGCCGCTGGCTGTAGTGCTTTACCTGCTCGGCGGTTGGCCGTTCGTTATCTACGGCATCTTTGTGCGGACAGTGCTGCTGCTGCACTGCACCTGGTTGATTAACTCTGCCAGCCACTTCTGGGGCTATCGGACGTTCGAAAGCAATGACAATGCCCGTAACCTTTGGTGGGCGGCTCTGCTCACCTACGGCGAAGGTTGGCACAACAACCATCACGCCGACCCGAAGTGCGTGAAAGCAGGTTTGCGCTGGTGGGAAATTGACATGACCTACTGGGTCATTTGGGTGTTGGCGCGACTGGGTTTGGCTCGTAAGTTGCACCTGCCCGCTCAAGGTCAGCCAACTCGCTAAACTGTCTCTGCCTCAGAGCTTCTAGAACCCTCGATAAAGTCACCCTGGCCGTACGGGCAATTCTTGCTAAGACAGTTCGTTGCGCTGCTCGGTGGATCCCTCTCCCAAAAAAGGGAGAGGGGTTTAGAGTGACGGGCCTGTATGCGCTAGCGTAAGCTCGTTAGCAGCGCAGAGCACTCAAGCTCTGTCTCGACCTAGCTTGGAGCTGCTGCCCAGTTATCGGTTCCGGTTGGAAGGGAAGTCAATATCCCCCTGCGGGGAGCTGGCAAGGCTCGCCAGATAACCCAGAGGTCTCGCGCTGGCGACGAGTAGCCAACCTTTCATTCTTTTTCGGCAATGCAGGAGGGCTAGTCCTGTAAGGGGCTGTACTGCCATGTCCCGTAGTGGTCAAGAACGCGCTGAACTTGCTCTGGGTCAGCGTCAGCCTCCTGGCGAATTTGCAGCGCCTCGATTTCGCTATCGGAATAGCGAAAGAGGGGGTCTTTTCTCCATTCCAGCTCTGCTTCCACACCTGGAATGCAGGCCAAATGGGCAGCCACCTCTCGATAAACCATCAGGGGCATGGAATCGTAGCGAACAGCGTAACGTTTCAGCTTAGGGATGCCCACGGATGACAACTCAACCTACGCAACTCAAAATGCAGCTACCTCCAGCCAAACTCAGGACTTCCCAAGGGCTCTGCGCAGCTTCTTTTTCCCCCTCACCGTCGCTCCCTCTCTCAGAAGCAATCGCGGTGCAAAACGCAAAAAACCCCCGATTAAAACTCTACGTTGGGCGTTTGGCTACTGGTAAAGCAAGATGGGGCTAGGCAATTTTGTCATCCACTAGGGTGCAGCAATTGACCTGATCCAGGCAAATCTTTCCCCATTGCAGAGCCCAGCGCACCAAAGCGACGCGATTTGACGTTCGCGTCTTGCTCAGAATGTTGCTGATGTGATTGTCAACAGTGCGCTTGCTGATTTCCAAGCGCTCTGCAATGTCCTGATTGGTCAGACCCGCTGCGATTAACTCGAGAACCTGCAGCTCACGCTCCGACAACAAGTCAGCGGAATGATAATCGGCGCCCATTCCGAATGCCCAGGGTACAAACTGTAAGGATTACCTAGACCAATTCTAGGGGATCCCCTCCAAGATGGATAGTCCCGCCGCAGGAAAATCTGCGGCAATTCTCAGGCCGAAGGGTTTGGCGATGTTGACGGGAGCGCTTCTGGGCAGCTTTCACAGGGCATCGGCGCGTTTCCGGGGCAGTTCCACCTGCACCCACAGCCCACCTGCTTGTGGGTGATTGCGCAGGCGGATTGTGCCGCCGTGAAGTTCCACAATTTGCCGCACGATCGCCAGCCCCAGGCCGGTGCCGCCTTTGCTGCGAGCCCGCGCCGCATCGGTGCGGTAAAAGGGTTGAAAGACCAGCTCAAATTGATCCTCCGGCAGGCCAGGGCCGTGGTCGTACACCTCCAGCCGCACCTGGGATCCCTGTTCCAAGAGCAGCACGTGGACAGGGGAGTCGGGCGCGCCATATTTGACGGCGTTGTCCAAGAGGTTGAGGATGAGGCGGTAGAGGCGCTGTTCATCTCCCCAGAGATAGAGCTGGGAGGGGCTGCTCAGGTGCAGTTCCTGGTGACGGGGCTTGGCCAGCGGTTCTAAGCTCTGCCAGGCTTCGCGCACCAAGGCTGCCAGATCCACCCAGCGCCATTGGGAGCGGGATCCGGCCCCCAAGTTAAGGGCGCTCAGTTCCAACAAGTCTTGTACCAACTGGCTGAGGCGCAGCGTCTCGTTGAGCAATCGTTCCACCCAAACCGCTTGCGCGGTGTCGACCCGGCTTTGTAAAGTTTCGGCCAGCAGGCGAATCGAGGTGAGGGGGGTTTTCAGCTCGTGGGCCACATCCGAGGCCCAGCGATCCCGTTGTTGGGCTAGCAGGGTAGCTTCCAGCCGGTCTTCCAAAAAGATGGCAACCTGCCCCTGCGGCAGGGGCAGCCCCCAAGCCCGCAGCGGAACCGGTTTATTCTCGCCGCCGGAAGGGTAGAAGATCCATTCGCGGCTCTGGATGGGCGTGTTGGCCCCCTGGCGGCGGGTGGCTTCGATGAGCTGATCCAACTCATAGGAGCGCACCCACTCCAGCAGGAGCTTGACGCCCGGCTGCCACTGGCTAATGTGCAGCAGGCGTTGAGCGGCAGGGTTACACTCCAGGACCACGTTGTTCTCGTCCACCCGCAGATATCCCCAGGGCAGGTGGTGGCTGAGATACTGCCAGTCTTGCAGGTGTCGTTTTTGGCTGGCCCACTCCAGTTCTTGTTGGCGCAGGTGGCGGCTGAGCCGGCTGAGCATCTGTTCTGGCGAACTCAGAGGCAGGGGCACGTGCAGCAGGGATCCCAACTGTTGCAATTGGCGGCCGAAGCGGCGCCGACTCTGCCAGAGCAAAATTAGCGTGCCGAGTAGGCCGATGCCCAACCCAATGAGGATCCCGCTTTCCACTCCCATGGGCCCACCCCCTTTGCCGCCATTGTCGCCCAGGGATGGGGGGGTGAATACCGAACAAGCGAAGGGATCGGGATCTTCGCATCCTTATCGGCGATGCACCATTGTCGTGCTGGCCTGGTCGGTGGGCACCAGCAAGACCTCACTGAGGTTGACGTGGGGGGGACGGGTGACGGCAAACAGCACCACCTCGGCCACATCCATCGCCGTCAGGGGGGTGAGGCCCCGATAGACCGCTGCCGCCCGCTCGCGATCGCCGTGGAAGCGCACCTGGCTGAACTCGGTTTCCACCAAGCCGGGCTGGATCTCGGTGACGCGAATGGGGGTGCCCAGCAGATCCAGCTTCAGGCCCTCGGAGATGGCCCGCACGGCGGCTTTGGAAGCACAATAGACGGCGCCGCCGGGATAGGTCTGCCGACCGGCAATGGAGCCGATGTTGACCACATGGCCGCGGCCCCGCTCCACCATGCCGGGCAAAACGGCGCGGGTAACATACAGCAAGCCCTTGATGTTGGTATCGATCATCTCCTCCCAATCTTGCAGAGCACCGGTGTGGAGCTTGTCCAAGCCGCGACTGAGGCCGGCGTTGTTGATCAAGATGTCGATCTCAGCCCAGACCGGCGGCAAAGACTGGAGCGCCTGTTGTACGGCTGCCCTGTCCCGCACATCCAAAGTCAGCAAGTATGAGGAAGCGCCGTAAGCCTGCTGCAACTCCATAGCCAGCTCCTGCAGACGCTCCTGACGGCGGGCCACCAGGATCAGCTTGGCCCCAGAACGGGCAAAAAGCGTGGCACAGGCTGCCCCGATGCCGCTGCTGGCACCGGTGATGAGCACAATGGCGTTTTCCAGCATAGTCCGCAAGAGTTGAGGGGCTACTAGGGGATCTGCGGCTGGGAACGGGCCGCCTTCCCCGCCTGAAGCGAGCGCTCCAGCAGCTTAACGCAAGCATAGAGTGTATCCAAATGGGGAGTCGGGATCCCTGCCCAACGCCCCAGCTCCGCGATGGCGCCGACAATGCTCTCGATCTCCGTCGGTCGCCCCCGCTCGATATCCTGCAGCATCGAGGTGCGATGGGATCCCACGCGGGCTGCATCCTTGAGCCGTTCTTCCAGAGAGACCGGCAGCCGGATCCCCAGCGCTTGGGCCACAGCCTCGGTTTCCTGCATCACCGACTCAACCAACGCATGGGTGGGCGGGTACTGGGCAATTTCGTCTTGGGCCGCGCGGGTGAGGGCGCTGATGGGGTTGAAAGCGGCGTTGCCCCACAGTTTTTGCCAGATCTCGACCCGAATTTGGGAGGTGAGAGTTACAGGAAGCTGCGCCTGCTCAAAGATGGCCGCCAGAGAGCGCAGCCGCTCCGACAACGATCCATCTGGCTCCCCCAGAATATAGCGCCCGCTGCCGGTGTGCAAAACTACCCCTGGCTCTGCCAACTGCACGGCGATGTACACGACACAGCCGATCACCCGTTCGATCGGCAGATGGGCGGCGATCACCCCGCCCGGATCCACCGAAGTCAAGGAGCGCCCCTCAAACTCGCCGCCATGCCGGTAAAAGTACCACCAGGGAAGACCATTCTGAACAACCACAAGGGGGGTGTCCGGGCCACACAGGGATCCCAACTGTGGGGCAAGCAGGGGCAAGCTGTAGGCCTTGACAGCAACGATTACCACATCTTGCCGCCCCAGCTCAGCCAAGTCATCGCTGGCTGTCAGCCGTTCCACCCAAGCCTCAGGGGGATCCCCCTGCCGGATCAGTTTCAATCCTTGGCTGCGGATGGCCTGCAAGTGGGATCCCCGTGCCACCACACTCACTGGAAAACCGGCTCGGGCCAGGCAGACGGCCAAATGCCCTCCCACTGCCCCGGCGCCAACGATGCCGATTTTCATGTTTCACCAAGCGAGGAAATCCCTACTCGGCCCCGCCCTGGGTGACGCGCAGGATCCCGTACCCGAGCGCCACGCCCACTAGGGTCAGGACAATAGAGAGCCCAGCAATGGTGAAGATCTCACTAGCCATAGATTCCTCTCAGGTGGATTGCCTCGCCCTTTAAGGATATCGGATCTTGAGCCTTCGGCCTTCCCCGGGGTGAGGCGGCCCCTCACGCTCAATATCTCAGGAGAGAAAAACCGCAAAGATTACAGTCGGTGAAGATCCCGGTCGCCTTAGACTTGATGGGGGCGTGTCCTCCGCCTCTATAATGAAAGCAATTTACAAGTCTTTACTGGCATAGGCTAAATTGTTGTAATGCCGACAGCCGTGAAACTTGTTCGGTGGCTCTAGTGTGGCTCGTCGGGACTGCCACAGCCCTGCTGAGGATGCCAAGAGCAGCTCGGAACGCCAGCAAAGCTGTCTAATGCAGCGGTTGGTCGGTTCCGGTCAGGAATCCCTGCAGGGAAACTGAGGCGATAAAGTTCGCAGACTGAGTCTTTATACCTAGGCCCCAGTCTTGCTTCAAAGAAGCAAAGTTTGTAGTTTCATTAATGTCCTCATCATCTTTTTAAGGAGAAGTTGAGATGACCATCGCGGTAGGGCGCGTACGCCAGGAGCGAGGATGGTTCGACATCGTCGATGACTGGCTCAAGCGCGACAGATTCGTGTTTATCGGCTGGTCGGGGCTGCTGCTGTTCCCCTGCGCCTACCTGGCCTTGGGCGGCTGGCTGACCGGCACCACCTTTGTAACTTCTTGGTACACCCACGGCCTGGCCAGCTCCTACCTGGAGGGGTGCAACTTTTTGACCGTGGCCGTGTCCACCCCCGCCGACAGCATGGGGCACAGCCTGTTGCTGCTGTGGGGCCCGGAAGCCCAGGGGGACTTTACCCGCTGGTGTCAGATTGGCGGGCTGTGGACCTTTGTCGCCTTCCATGGAGCGCTGGGCCTGATTGGCTTTATGCTGCGGCAATTTGAGATTGCCCGGCTGGTGGGGGTGCGGCCCTACAACGCCATTGCCTTCAGCGCGCCGATTGCGGTGTTTGTGAGCGTGTTTTTGATTTACCCGCTGGGGCAGAGCAGTTGGTTTTTTGCCCCCAGCTTTGGGGTAGCGGGGATCTTCCGCTTCTTGCTGTTCTTCCAAGGGTTCCACAACTGGACGCTGAACCCCTTCCACATGATGGGGGTGGCTGGCGTTTTGGGTGGAGCGCTGTTGTGTGCCATCCATGGGGCGACGGTGGAGAACACGCTCTACAAGGATGGGGAAGCGGCGAGCACGTTTCGGGCGTTTGAGCCGACGCAGGCGGAAGAAACCTACTCCATGGTGACGGCTAACCGCTACTGGAGCCAGATTTTTGGGATAGCGTTTTCCAACAAGCGGTGGCTGCACTTTTTCATGCTGTTTGTGCCGGTGACGGGTTTGTGGATGTCGAGCATTGGTGTGGTGGGTTTGGCGCTGAACCTGCGGGCGTATGACTTTATCAGTCAGGAGACCCGGGCGGCGGAGGATCCTGAGTTTGAGACGTTCTACACGAAGAACATTTTGCTCAACGAGGGGATTCGGGCCTGGATGGCGCCGCAGGATCAGCCGCACGAGCGCTTTGAGTTCCCCGAAGAAGTCCTACCCCGCGGCAACGCGCTCTAAACTGGCGCTGGCTGTCGAACGCTTGAGTTCTCTCGATCCTTCACGTGAGAGCCGGGGCCGAGCGTTCGCCTATTCAAGCCTTGGATTGGGTGGGTAGGCGCTCGGCCATTCTTAAGATCCTTTGCTTTTCAGCTCTATCTTCTGCTGTACTGACTGTTACTCTTTTCGGAGGCTGGCCTCAGTGACTTCAACGACCTTTGGTTCCGCAGCGATGCAGGATCGCACCCAGGGCGGGTTTGCCTGGTGGGCCGGGAATGCTCGCTTGATCAATCTCTCCGGTCGGCTCTTGGGTGCCCACGTGGCTCACGCCGGCCTGATCGTCTTCTGGGCGGGAGCGATGCTGCTGTTTGAGGTGGCTCACTTCACGCCGGATCGGCCTATGTACGAGCAGGGCCTGATCCTGATGCCCCACGTGGCCACTTTGGGCTGGGGGGTTGGCCCGGGCGGCGAAGTTATCGACACCTACCCCTACTTTGTGATTGGTGTGCTGCACCTCATCTCTAGCGCAGTGCTGGGGCTGGGGGGCATCTATCACGCCGTGCGCGGCCCAGAAACCCTGGAGCAGTCTTTCCCCTTCTTCGGCTACGACTGGAAAGACAAGAACAAGATGACCACCATCTTGGGGATCCACCTCATCCTCTTGGGGTTGGGGGCTTTCCTGTTGGTGGCCAAGGCCATGTGGTTTGGCGGTGTCTATGACACCTGGGCTCCCGGCGGTGGCGATGTGCGAGTGATCACCAACCCCACCCTCAACCCGGCGGTGATCTTCGGCTACCTGTTCAAGTCTCCCTTCGGCGGCGACGGCTGGATCATCAGCGTGGACAACATGGAGGATGTGATCGGCGGCCATATCTACATCGGCATCATCTGCATTGCCGGTGGGATCTGGCACATCCTCACCAAGCCTTTTGGCTGGGCCCGCCGTGCCTTCATCTGGTCGGGGGAAGCTTATCTCTCCTACAGCTTGGCGGCGGTCTCGCTGATGAGCTTTATTGCCACCTGCTACATCTGGTTCAACAACACTGTTTACCCCAGCGAGTTCTACGGCCCCACCGGCCCTGAAGCCTCGCAAGCGCAAGCCCTCACCTTTATCGTGCGCGACCAGCGCCTGGGGGCGAACATCGGCCAGGCCCAAGGCCCCACCGGTCTGGGTAAGTACCTGATGCGCTCCCCCACGGGCGAGATCATCTTCGGCGGTGAGACGATGCGCTTCTGGGATGTGCGGGCGCCCTGGAAAGAGCCGCTGCTGGGCCCCAATGGCTTGGATCTGGATAAGTTGAAAAACGACATCCAACCCTGGCAAGCTCGCCGTGCGGTGGAGTACATGACCCACGCGCCACTGGGATCCCTGAACTCGGTGGGGGGTGTGGCGACCGAGATCAACACGGTGAACTTCACCAGCCCGCGCACCTGGCTGGCAGCCCACAACTTCATCTTCGGCTTCCTGTTCTTCGTTGGCCACCTGTGGCATGCCGGTCGCGCCCGTGCCGCTGCTGCCGGCTTTGAGAAAGGGATCAGCCGCGAGAACGAGCCGGTTTACCGGATGAAGCCGATCCGATAAGCACGGAAGTCTCTTGGAGATCAACCTTTGGCCCCCGGTAGGGGGCCTTTTTTTGGGGATCCCCCCCGACAGGATTGGCAGAGAAGGAAGAGAGGATAGAGACTGAGAAGGCTGAATGTTCGGTAAAGATGCACAAAGTCCCGGTTACGGTCATCACCGGATTTTTGGGATCCGGCAAGACCACGGTGATCCGTCACCTGTTGCTCAACAACCAGGGCCGCCGCATCGCCGTTTTGGTCAATGAGTTTGGCGAAGTGGGCATTGATGGCGAACTGCTGCGGGATTGCCAACGTTGCGAGGGAGAGGGATCCATCCCCATTTTGGAGCTGGCCAACGGCTGCCTCTGCTGCACGGTGCAGGAGGAATTTTTGCCCACCATGGAAACCCTGCTGCAGCAGCGGGCGGAGCTGGACGGCATCCTGATTGAGACTTCAGGATTGGCCTTGCCTAAGCCTCTGGTGCAGGCTTTCCGCTGGCCCACCCTACGCACCGGCGCCACGGTGGATGCGGTGATTGCAGTGGTGGACGGTCAGGCCCTGGCCTCTGGACAACTGGTGGGGGATCGGGCGGCGCTGGAAGCGCAGCGGCAGGCCGATGCGAGCCTGGATCACGAGACGCCCATTGAGGAGCTGTTTGCGGATCAGTTGAGCTGCGCCGATTTGGTGCTGCTGAGCAAGGTGGATCAGATCACGTTGTCGGAGCGAGCGCGCGTGGAGAGCTGGCTGCGGCAACAATTGCGCCCTGAGGTTCGAGTCCTCCCCTGTGAGCGGGGCCAGGTTGCCCCAGAAGTGCTCTTGGGCTTGCAGGCGGCGGTGGAAGATCAGTTGGAGCGCCGCCCCAGCCACCACGACCACGAGGAGGAGCACGAGCACGAGGCCTTCGAGTCTTTCTGCCTCAGCCTGGAGGGGGGCTATGAGCCGGGATCCCTAGTTGCCCAACTGCGTCAACTGGCTCAAGAGGAATGCCTCTACCGGGTGAAGGGGTTTGTGGCCGTGCCCCACAAGCCGATGCGGCTGGTGCTGCAGGGGGTGGGAGGGCGATTTGAAACCTACTACGACCGGCCCTGGCGCCCGCAAGAGCCGCGGTTGACCCGCCTAGTGTTCATCGGGCAGAGGCTTAACCGGGAGCGCATTGCCGCTCAGCTTCAGGGCTTGGCCATGAGGGAAGCGGTGGCCTTTACTGGTTGATCCCTCTCACCCCCAGCCCCTCTCCCTCTGGGAGAGGGGAGTTGGCGCGACCCTATAAAAGCGGCCTAGAGGTAGGCATCTAGGAGAGAGGCCACGGTGGGGAAGTGGCAGGGCAAGCCCAGGGCTGCTGGCGAGAGGGCCGGATAGACAAAATGGCGGTGGCGCAGACAGTACTCGTCCCACGCCGAAAGCCGCACCCCAAACAGAAAAGCTAGGCTGCGGAGGAGGCCAAGGGGCAGAGGCAAGCGGAAGTAGATCCGCTTTCTGAAATAGGCGCACACCTGTTCCACGCACTCATCCACAGACAGAGGGGGGTTGCCCAACACCCAATCGCCGCCACCGGGCGGATGGGCTACCCAGTAGGCCACCATCTCTGCCACATCGGCAGCGTGGATGAAGTGGAAGCTGGCATCCACCCGCAAAAAGCGGATGAGATCCAGCCAGCGGAGCACATCCTTAAGGCCAGCGGTGATGTGGGAATAGGGGTGGTGGGGGCTGCCGCCAAACAGTAGGGTGGGGTAGAGCGTCAGCAGCCGATCCGGCCAGAAGCAGCTTTCCTGCCGTTGCAGCAGCATCACATACTTGCTGCGGATGTAGTCGGTGCCGGCCTGGCCGGCGATGGCCAAAGGTTGTAACGCCTGATCCAAAAGGCTGGCGGTGGAAAAGTAGATCACCTGCTGGCAGCGCCGGGGATCCAACAACTGAAAGAGCTCCAGAGTGTGGGTAACATTCACCGCCCAGGTTAGGGTGGGATCCCCCCAAGCCGCCGCCATGTGGATTAGCCCATCCATCTGTTGCAGCAGAGCGGCGTGCTCGCGGATGTGCAGCAGATCGCCGGGCACCAGGGTGATAGGGGCGGGCAAATGCTCCGGGGGTAACCGCAGACGGCTGGGATTGCGGATAAGAATGTAGAGGTGGTAGGCGGGCCGCTCCGGAAACTCGGGATCCCTTTCCTGGGCAAGGCGCTCTAACACATAGTGCCCCAGACAGCCGCTAGCGCCGGTAAGAAACAGGTTTCGCAAGAGGTCTTCCCAACGGCAACTCATCGAAAAAGCTTTTGACTAGTCTACCGCCTTGGCTTGCGCCTGCCGGAGCGGCTTAACCCCCAATTCCCCTGACGGCAAGTCCGGGCAACTGCACCCTGTTCCAAGCCGGGCAGCAGGCTAGAAATCTGGCCCGAAGAATGGCAGCATAGTTCGACAAGGATCCCCTACCGGGATCCCAGCTAAGACCGCGCTCAACTCGACCTCTGTCTGTGGCCGTAACCTCCTCTTCCCCTAGCAGGCGCGCTTTCAGTCTGTGGCCACCGCTGGCCTTGGTCTTGCAGCGGCTGGCCCAAGCGGTGCCGGTGCTACTGCTGATCACGGTGCTCAGCTTTTTGCTCTTGCAACTGGCTCCCGGCGATTTTTTGGATCCCTTGCGGGCGGATCCCAGTGTCAGCCAAGAGTTTATTGCCCAGGAAGAGGCACGGCTGGGCCTGGATAAGCCCTTGATTTGGCAGTATTTGACCTGGCTGGGCAATCTGCTGCAGGGGGATTTTGGCGTCAGCTACACCTATCGCGTGCCGGTGGCGCAGCTTATTCTCTCCCGTGCCGGCGCCACCTTGCTGTTGGCAGTGTGCTCTGTTTTGCTAACTTGGCTAATTGCCGTTCCTCTGGGGATCCTGGGGGCGCTGCGGCAGAACACTCCTTTGGATCGGGCGTTGCAGTTGCTCAGCTACCTGGGGCAGGCCATGCCCAGCTTTGTGCTGGCCATTTTGCTGCTGATCGTGGCTCAAAACGTGGGCTGGTTGCCGGTAGGGGGAATGACCAGTGTTTATTTTGCCGAGCTCGGTTGGGGGGGGAAGCTGCTGGATCTGGGCCGCCACCTGCTCTTGCCCACGCTGGCCCTGAGCATTACCAGCTTTGCCGGGCTGCAGCGGATTACCCGCGGCAACTTCTTGGACGTGCTGCGGCAGGAATACATCCAGGCGGCGCGGGCACGGGGCATTCCTGAATGGCGGGTGATCTGGCTGCATGCATTGCGCAACGCCGTCAACCCCTTGATCACGATTTTGGGCTTTGAGTTTGCCAATCTGCTCAGCGGCTCCTTCATTGCCGAGTTTTTCTTCAATTGGCCGGGGCTGGGCAAGCTGCTCTTGGAAGCCGTCCAAAGCTTTGACATCAACGTGGTGATGGCCGGGCTTTTGCTGGGAGCGGTGATGCTGATTTTGGGCAACCTATTGGCCGATCTGCTCTTGATGTGGGTGGATCCGCGGATCCGGCCTGAGTCTTTGCTATGAACTACCCCACCGCGTAGGCGGGTGGGGTTTCCTCACCCGCTTGACAGCAGAGCTTTTGTCTCTTCTTCTGCC
>NZ_JANSIY010000052.1:0-5364 GCF_047462295.1 Synechococcus sp. H60.3
TAGCATGAAACATCACACGCTCGCACGGATAAGAAAGACAGCACTTCATCCCCATAGCTAAAGCTAGGGGCCTTCGCGCATCGCTTTCCGGCTAAATGAAAGGGACAGCCTGGGGCAGAGGTTCGGTCTCAATGGGCTGTCCCCACCATTACCTACAATATCTAGTGTCTCAAACCCTTTAGCTGCCTATTTTCCCCCAATATACAGGTGAAAATTTGCTGGCTATCGACCAGCTTCCCTTGTCCTTTACCTTGGAGATAGTTGAAGGAGGAGATCTGTGCCCCTTTTTGGAAAGCTGTGGTACATTCGAGGGAGGCCAGAGCTGAGCCTTTCCGAGAAGCAGGCTAAAGGCTTTTTGGAGCAAAGCAAAGGGCTCTGCTGCAATGGCTTAAGTTTGTAGGGCTGCTGGCTTTTTCTCATCTTGATTGTCTGAGGTTCTCTGGTTTTGTTTGCTCTAGTCTTAGACTTGTTGGGGATGGCCACTTTCTAGAGGATTTGCGATGGTTGGTTAGCTGTTGTTGAGCATTACTTCTAATTGCTTCTTGCCTGTTGTCAATCCGCTTGCTCCTCAAGACCGACTGCCCATGACAGACACTCGTCCTTGTGCACCCTGTATCGTAGATAGCGGAATTTTGGTTAATAAGCGGGATATTTACCGTCTCCTAGCGGATCTGGGGCGGGTTCGCTACTTCGATATCGTCGATGGTTGGGTGCGAAAGCAGGGGGAGGGCTATGTGATGGAGGTGTTTCAGGATGCAACGGCGGCTACCTTGGTGGCCAATCGCAGCCTTTACCTAAACCTCAACAGCTTCGACTACGCCTGCTTGCGGGATCCCTCCCCCTCGGAGGTGGCAGGCATGGAGGGGGAACGGCCCAGCGTGGTGATTGATCTGGTTCAGGAGAGCCGCATCTTGCGTTTGGTGCCTCTGTCAGATCCGCTATCGGATCCCGCGCAGTTGTGGGCGGACACTCAGGCGTTGCAGGCGGCAGCGGCGGACGCTTTGGGGGCGGGCTGGAGCCTAGAAGAGGAAGACAGTTCTTGCGACCCGCTGGATTGAAAGGACTCAAAAAAACAGGCCGCCAGACTCGTCTTCGCTCACTCTTAAGGTTACTGTTATTTCAGCTTGCGTCGGGCACTGAAGGTGCTGGGAGTCGAGTGGAACAGTACCTTTGGGTAAAAGGAAACTACCCCGCAAGAGGAAACACTTGGGGAAATGAGCACGGCTCCTAGCGTAGTGACAGGTGGTGAATAGGGGTTAGTAACTGGTGACGAGTCACTAATCACTAGCCACTAGTTAGTTAAGTGCTGTTGTGGAACCAGGAACAAGAATCCTCGCCCTTTAGGGCTGGGGAGTATGTTCATTAGCGAGTTGGCTGAGACATTTCCTAGGCGTTTGCCATCGGTTGGGTTTTTCACCGTTTTGGGTGCTTGTCTAGGAATGGCATGCCTCGTCAACAGCTATACCATTGGCAAGCAACTGAGGATCCAGAGGGGTTTCCCCAGCCTCCTAGAGATCACCCATTGGGAATGGGTATGGGTGGCAGAGCCTAGGGCAAATCCTGCTCGGCAAATGCGGGCAACCGCTATGATCCGTCTGGGCTGTGGGGCCTTTGGAGGCAGTGTGAAGGGTTTTCGGAAGCTTGGGGGGAGAACGTGGAGCTTGCGCCTGCTCGGATCCCTGATAGCTGTACTACTGCTACTGCTGCTCAAAGCGTGCGGGGGAGGGGGTGGTTTCCCCCCTTCTTCTCCTCCGACTGCCGTTCCCACCCTTTTGCCTTCACCGATAACTGCCCCTGTTTCTCAGTTCACCATTGACGTTCGTTTTCCCGACAACAGCCTCACTCCCAGCCAGCAAGCCATTGTCCGCAGCGCGGCCTTGAGGTGGCAGGAGATCATCGTCGGGGATCAGCCGGATCTACGGCCCACCAACATCCGGGCCGGCGAGTGTGGTGCGGGGGCTCCCAACACGCCGCTCGATTTCCCTATCGACGATCTATTGGTGGAGGTGCGGGCAAGAGACCTGGGCGACGAGCGGATTTTGGGGGGAGCGGCTCCCTGTTTTGTGCGGGCCTCCAATGGCCTGCCTTTCTACTCTGTGGTTGTGTTCAACAGCCGAAACCTCTCGGCTTTGGAAGAGCGGGGCGACCTGCCCATTACTGCCCTGCACGAGTTGGGCCATGCGCTTGGCTTTTTGCCCAGCGTCTGGGATCCCAAGGGGCTGACGGTGGGCTTGGTGGGGCGGGATCAGCCGACGCCGCCGGGCTATGACCCCCGCTTTATTGGCCCGCGGGCGGTTGCCGCTTTTACCACGTTGGGGGGGAATGCCCCTTCTGTTCCCTTAGAGAACCAATTTGGGGAGGGAACCCGCGATTCCCACTGGCGGGAGAGCGTCTTGGGTCGGGAGCTGATGACCAGCCGCCTCGACCGGGGGGTGCCCAATCCCTTAAGCATCCTTACGGTGGGAGCGATGGCAGATATGGGCTACGCAGTGAACCCGGCGGCAGCCGATGGCTTTGAGCTGGGGCGCAGCCGGCCCATCTCGGAACCCCTGGAGCTGCAGGAGCTGGAGCTGGCCCTACCGCTGCGGCGCTTCGATGCCACAGGCAGACCGGTGGGGGATCCCTGAGGTTGAAAAAAGCATATCTACCTATAGCCAAGCTGCCCGTTCTTAACAATAATGAGTGGCCAGTTGCAGAACGTTACGACATCGGCAAAATGGGCATTCTCAAAAAGCTGTTCGGCGGTCTTTTTTCCTTCTTTGGCATTCTCTTCGGCGGTCTGGTGGATTTTGTAACTGGGCCTTTTCGCTCGGCGCCTGGACAATCCGCTCCAAGCCAGTCGGCAACTTCCTCTAACTCTGCGGCAACGGCTGCGCCTGCCAAGCCCAAAGTGGTGGTCGAAAGGCCCTTTGTGCCCAACGAGATCCCGGCTCCGCGTCCTAACCGTCGCCCTGGCCCAGCTCTAGATCTGTTCCGCGCCATGGCCCAAGAGATCCCGTCGGCGCGGGCCTAGCTTGCCCTGCTTTTGGGGAGCAGCTCGTAAGATGGAGATGGCCCTGTATTCTGGAGACTGCTCCCTATGTCGGATCTTTCTTTCTCAGAACAAGAACGGCTAAAACAGCTTGAGCGCGAACTGGAGCAGGCGGCTGCGGCCTCTGGGGCACTGAGCTCGTCTCAGGGGAAAAATGCCGTTCGCACTTGGGCTGAGTGGGGGCGTCCACTGCTGACGGTTTTGGCCATTTTGGGCTGTATCTTGCTGGTGGGGCTGGTCTTCCGGGTTTTCACCACTGTTCTCAAGTGGGCGGTGGTGGTGGGGCTGGGCTACCTGCTCTACGTCTGGGTGGTGGCGCCACGGCTGGGCCTTCCCACCGGAGCGAGGCCAAAGGCAGAAGACAGGGATCTGGACAGCTTTTGATGCGCAGGGATCCCTGGCGGGCCCGCGCCTACCTGGCAGCGGCTATCTTGGGCTGGGCCACGGCGGCCAGTGCCTTTAAGTTGGGGTTGCAGCACCTCTCACCGACGGTCTTGCTGATTTTTTCGGCGTGTAGCTCCTGCCTAATCTTGGGGATGGTTCTGGTGGTAACAGGGCGGGCGCCTCTTATTGCCCAACAGAAGGGATCCCAAATTGGCCTGTCGGCGCTGCAGGGGCTGCTCAACCCGTTTGGCTACTACGGGGTGCTCTTCCAAGCCTATGATCGCCTCTCGGCCCAGGCGGCACTGGCTTTAAATTACACCTGGCCGCTGCTGCTGGCTCTCTTGGCGGTGCCGCTGTTGGGGGAGCGCCTGCGCGGGCGGCTGCTGCTGGCTTTGGGAACGAGCCTGGTGGGGGTGGTGCTGGTGGCCACGGGGGGCTCCTGGGGCACCCTGCAAGTGGAGGATCCCTGGGGAGTGGGACTGGCGGTGGGCAGCGCCGCTATTTGGGCCCTCTACTGGCTGCTCAATGTGCGGGATGGACGGGATGCCGTGCTGAAGTTGTTCCTGGGGTTTGTCTTCGGCAGCGGCTATTGCCTGGCGCTATTGCCGTTGCAGGAGCTGAGGTGGACTCTAGCAGGGCTGGGCTGGGCGGCCTACATCGGCTTGGCGGAGATGGGCCTGACTTTTGTGTTCTGGCTGCGGGCGCTGGAGCTGGCGGACGAGCGCGGATCCCTGGCCAATTGGGTCTATGTCACGCCATTCCTGTCGCTGGGGTTGATCGCGGTGCTGTTGCAGGAGCCGATCGCGCCAGGATCGCTGCTGGGCCTGGGCCTCATCTTGGCCAGCAACCTCTGGGGATCCCGGCGGGAAAAGTCTCAGCCTGTGCTTTCCTAAGGCTATGGCGGTGAATCCAGTTCCTCTCTATGTGGCGGCAACGGCCCATGGGTTTGGTCACGTCACCCGGCTGACGGCGGTGGTGAACACTTTGCGGCGGCGGGAGCCGCAGATCCTGCCCATTTGGGTGACGCCGGCTCCCGCTTGGCTGCTGGAGCGCTACGGGGAAGGGGAGTTTCTGCATCGGCCCCGCGCTTTGGACGTGGGGGTGGTGCAGCCGGATGGGCTGCAGGCGGATCTGCCGGCGACGTTAGCGGCCCTGCGGGCGTTCCAAGCGGGGTCTGCCGACCTCATCCGAGAAGAGGCGGAGTTCATTCGCAGCCAGGGGGTGCCGTTGCTGCTAGGGGATGTGCCGCCGCTTGCTGCTGCTATTGCCGAGGCTGCCGGGATCCCCTGCTGGATGGCCAGTAACTTCGGCTGGGACTTTATCTATCAAGAGTACGGCCCCCAGTTTCAGCCCTTTGTAAGCTGGATCCGCGAGCTGTACGGGCGCTGCCAGCGGCTGTTTCGCCTGCCCTTTGCTGAGCCTATGGGCGCCTTTCCCCACCAGGAACCCGTGGGGTTGACGGGGTCGGATCCCCGCTACTTGGCCGGGGAGGTGGCTCAGCGCCTAGGACTGGAGCGGGAGCGGCCCACGGTTTTGTTAACCTTTGGCGGGCTAGGGCTGCAGGGCTTGCCCTACGAGCGGCTTTTGGATTTTCCCGACTGGCAGTTTCTCACCTTCGACCCCAAGGCTCCCCCTTTGCCCAACCTGCAGGTTTTGGACGGGCAGAGGTGGCGCCCGGTGGATGTCATGCCCCTCTGCCGCTGGGTGGTGTCCAAGCCGGGCTATGGCACCCTAGCGGAGGCGCTGCGCTGTGGGATCCCCATGGCCTGTGTCAACCGTTCCAGCTTTGCCGAGTCGCCCCTCTTGGTGGAGGGATTGCGGCGCTACGGCTGGCATCGTATCCTCTCGCCGGAAGAGTTCTTTGCGGGATCCTGGGACTTCTTGCGGGATCCCCCTCACCCACCCCAGGCGTCGGAGGAGCTGGATCGCAAGGGCAATGAGGCCATTGC
>NZ_JANSIY010000052.1:5464-17354 GCF_047462295.1 Synechococcus sp. H60.3
TGGGACTTCTTGCGGGATCCCCCTCACCCACCCCAGGCGTCGGAGGAGCTGGATCGCAAGGGCAATGAGGCCATTGCCGACGCTATTGCGGCGTTCCTGAGGCAGTAGCATAGGGAGCAGCTTCCTGGAGTGGATCCCATGGCCGGCAGCACAACCGAGTCTTTGCGGCAACTCTACGAGGAACTGCCCTATCCCAACGTACCTGTTGAGGCGTCGGGCCGCAGCGCCATCGGTAGTCTGTACCGCCTGAGCTGGACGACGGCCCAATACGCCCGTACCCGCGCCATCCTGCCCAGCGAGGGGATCGCCATCCTCAACGTCGGCTGTGGCTCCGGCTGGGAGACCTTGATCTTGGCGGAGGCCAACCCAGGGGCGCGGCTGGTGGCCTGCGACCTCTCGCCGGCGTCGGTGCAGGCAACGGAGCGGCGCCTGCGCTACCACGGCTTTGGGGAGGTGGAGCTGCATGCCCTCAACCTGTTGGAGATTGAACAACTGGGGCAGCAGTTTGACTTCATCAGCCTCAACGACGTGCTCTATCTGCTTGAGGATCCCGTGGCGGGCTTGAAGGCGCTTAAGCGGGTGCTCAAGCCGGACGGGATCTTGCGGGCCAACCTGCACCACGCCTACCAGCGGCAGGTGATCTTCCGCCTGCAGGAGGCGTTTCGGCTGCTGGGCCTGTTTGAGCTGCCCACCCCCGAAGCCTGCCGGCGGGTGCGGGAGTTCATGGCCAGCCTGGCCTCTGACGAGCTACGCGCTGCCCTGCGCTGGGATCCCCAGATCTACAGCGACGACACCAACATCCGCGCCAACTACCTCTTACCCGGCGACAAAGGGTTTTTGCTCCCGGATCTCCTGCGCCTGCTTCAAGAGGCGGAGCTGGGCTTGGTTTGCCTAGTGGACTACGCCGACTGGGATCCGACGCTGCTCTTCAAAGACAGGGCCATGCCGGCTTGGCTGCAGGCGGAGCTGGACAAGCTTTCCCCTGCCGAGCAAAACCACTTCTACGAGCTAATCTACCCCGACCACCGCCTAATCGACTTTTGGGCGGAGCACCCCGGCTCTTCCTTGGTCTTGCCCTGGAGCGACGCCGACTGGCTGGAGGGCAGGGTGCAGCTCAACCCCATCCTGATGGACAACGCCGAGTTTCGCCACAACTTTGCCCAGGCCCACGACAAGAAGCTGGAGTTTGCCATGAACTGGCCGGGGGCCAGCCGTGGGCGCCTGACCATACCAGCCCCCCAGATGGCCTGGCTGGGATCCCTGTTGCAGGGGCCAGTGGCGGTGGCTAGCTTGGTCGAGCAGGCGGCCCAAGCCCATCGGATCGACCAGGAAGCGGCCCAGGAGCAGGTGCTCACCTACCTGGCAGGGCTGGAGTCGTTTCTGTTTGTGATGTTGGATCCCAGCCTAGCTTCTCTTGCCAAAGAAGGGATTTGAAATGGCGGCAATCTTGGGCATGCAGGGGAGAGGATCCCTAGCGGTCCACCAGGCGCAGCTCAAAGGTAAGAATGTTGGCGGCCAAAATCTCCAAAGCTCCCCCCTCGATGAGGTCGCGGGTGAGGGCAGCCCCAGAGCCACTTTGTTGGATCAATTCTCGGCTGCGGCGCACTGTCTCTTGCCGCTGGGGATCGTCCACAACCACCTGCCGCTGGTTGGAGAGGCTGAGGCGGTAGTAGTGGGGCAGCTCGCCACGGGTGGCGTCAATGGCCAGGTTGGTTTCTTCAGGAGCAACGCGGAAGGGGGCACGGGCGGTGAGCAGCGCCACCTGGATATCCTGATCCCGCCCGTCCAGGCCCTGGAGCTCGGAGATGTCGATCTGGAAGCGGAGGGTGTCGCGGTCGCGGCTGAGGCGCTCTGCCCGCACCTGGTTAAAGCCGACGGCAAACTCCCGCTCCGGCTCGCCAAACCGCTGGATGGTGGACTGCAAGACCGATTCTTCGTTGAGAGGGGTAACCCGGATGAGGTAGTCCCAGTTCTGGACAAAGGCATACTCATTGGGCCCGACGCGGACATTGGGATCCACCAGGTTGGCAGTGGGGCCAGGGCTGCCGGCCCGGCTGAGGGCCACCAGGTACCAATAGTTGGGGCTGATGGGCAAGCCCATGGTCATGCGCACTTCCAATACTGGCCGCGCCCAAGCAGCAACCGCCGTGAAGGCTGTGATGGCTGCTGCTCCGAGGCAGCTCCACAGCCAGTGCTGAGGACGACAGTCGAGCTGCAGCGGGCGAAACCAGGTTACGGCTACAGTCCTCATATCAACTTCCTCAACTGCAGCGACTTGCCTTCGCGTCAGGTAACAAAAGATCCGATGCTTGCGCAACAAGTTTAGAACCGTCTGGCCAAAGATGGCCGTTGTCCGGCGAGCTGGGGCTCTGGACGCTAAGCTGGGCTTTTGGCTAAGCATACACCTTAGTTCTGGATTGGGAAGGATGGCAAGCGCTTTTGCACAGGTGCAGGAAGGCACAGGCTCATTACCTTGGTTAGTTGAGCCAATGCAGAGAGGGGATCCCTCTGTTGTGGGAGCAGTTGTAATCATGAGGCGATTGCGAACAGCTCTGCCGCTGTTGTGTTTTTCTTTGCTGCTGGCTGCCTGTCGAGCGGGGGGCCCCCCTCGCGGCATGGAAGGCCGAGGAAGTGGACAAAGCCAGCCCACCCCGGTGGCCATCGGCGCCGTGGAAGAACGGCCCATTCAGGAGACTGCGGAGTTCATCGCCAGCCTCGGATCCCAGCAGGTGGCAAGCATCCGGCCCCAGGTGAGCGGCCAGGTAACCCAGGTGTTCGTGCGGCTGGGATCCCAGGTCTCTGCCGGGGCGCCCCTGTTTGCGATCGACAGCCGGCAGCAACAGGCGGCGGTGGCCGGCCAAACGGCGGGGATCGCGGCGGCCCAGGCCAACCTGGAGAGCAGCCGAGCTGTGCTCAGCCAGTTGCGGGCGGAGCGGCTGCGGCTGGAGGCGGCGGCAGAGTTCGCCCAGGAGCAGCACGAGCGCAACCTGCGCCTCTTGGCCGAGGGGGCTATTAGCCAGGCGCAAGCGGATCAGTCCAGCCGCGATCTGCGCCAGGCGGAGGCAGCCTTGGCGGCCCAGCAGGAGCAGATCCGGGCCCAAGAGGCGGCCATCTTGCGGGCAGAGCGAGAGGTGGAGCGGGCCCGGGCCGAGGCGGAGCGGCAGCAGGTGCAACTGCAGTTTTTCCAGGTCACGGCTCCCTTTGCCGGCATTGTCGGCGAGGTGTTGGTGCGGCAGGGGGATTATGTGACACCCCAGACGGTTTTGACCACCCTGACCCAAACCCAGGCGCTGGAGCTGAACCTGAACATCCCGCTGCAGCAGGCCCCCCGCCTGCGCATCGGCACGCCGGTGCAGATCCTAGATAGCCGCGGCGAGGTCATCGGCACCAGCCAAGTCTCTTTCATTGCGCCTGAAGCGGATCCCGGCACGCAGTCGATCCTGGCCAAGGCCTTGCTGGAGAACCCCGCCGGCCAGTTGCGTAACGCCCAGTTTGTGCGAACCCGCATCGTCTGGGAGGAGCGGCCAGCTTTGTTGGTGCCGGTGACGGCGGTAGCCCGTCTGGGCGCCCAAACCTTTGTCTACACGGTGCAGACTGCAGATCCTGCAGAAGAGGGCCAGCCCCCTGGAGCGGTGGCGGTGCAAAAGCCGGTGCGGCTGGGATCCATCCACGGCAACAGCTACGAGGTGCTGGAGGGGCTGCAGGCCAATGAGCCGATTGTGCTGAGCGGCCTGCAAAAAATCCGCGATGGCGCCCCCATCGTCGATGAGGTGCTTTTGCAGCAGAGGAGGCAAGGAGGAGGGAGACCACCTGGATCCCCGCCCTAGATCTCCCCTCTTGAGCTCGGCCACTCCCTTCTACTCCTCATGCGGATCCCTGTCTATGTTTGTTGACTTTTTCATTCGCCGCCCTGTCTTTGCCAGCGTCTGCTCCATCCTAATCGTGCTGGTGGGAGCAGTGAGCATCCCCCTGTTGCCGGTGGACTACTACCCGCAGGTGGCGCCGCCGGCAGTGACGGTGACCGCTGTTTACCCCGGGGCCGATGCCGAGACGGTGGAGACGGCGGTGACGAATGTGCTGGAGCAGGAGATCAACGGCGTCGAGGGCATCCGGTACATCTCCTCGGTCAGCAGCAGCAACGGCACCAGCCAGATCACCGTCACCTTCAGCCCGGATCGGGATCTGGACACAGCAGCTGTGGATGTGCAGAACCGGGTGGCACGCGTGCAGGCGCGGCTGCCGGCAGAAGTGATTCAAAACGGCCTCAGCGTGGAAAAGGCGGGCGATAGCGCTTTTGTGCAGGTGGTGGCGCTGCGCTCAGAGGCGGGGGAATACGACGAGCTGTTTGTGAGCAACTACGCCGAGCTGTTCGTGCGGGATGCCCTGCGGCGCATCCGTGGCGTTAGCGATGTCATCGTCTTTGGGGAGCGCACCTATGCCATGCGCATCTGGCTGGATCCGACGCGGCTGGCCGGCTACGGGCTGACGGCGCTGGATGTGGTGAACGCGGTGCGCCAGCAGAATATCCAGGTGCCTGCCGGCCAAATCGGCAGCCAGCCCAGCCTGCCGGATCAGGAGTTTCAGATCAGCGTCCAGGCCACGGGTCGGCTTTCCCAGCCGGAGGAGTTTGCCCAAATTGTCCTCAAAGCCAGCCCAAATGGCGGCTTGGTGCGCATTGCCGACGTGGGCCGGGTGGAGCTGGGAGCCCGAAGTTACGATACGTTCTTCCGCATCGGCGGCCAGGAGGCGGTGGGGATCGCCATCACCAAGCAGCCGGATGCCAACGCCCTCGAGGTGTCGCGGCAGGTGCGGCAGACGTTGGCCGAGCTGGCGAAAAATTTCCCGCCCGGCTTGATCTACGAGATCGCCTTCGACGCCACGCTGTTCATCACCGAGTCGGTACAAGAGGTGATCTTCACCCTGCTCCAGGCTATCGTCCTGGTGGTGCTGGTGCTGTTTATCTTTTTGCAAGATTGGCGCATCACCCTTATCCCTACCGTCACGATCCCGGTGGCGCTGCTGGGGACGTTCGCCTTTGTGCGCCTATTCGGCTTTTCCATCAACACCCTGACCATGTTTGGCCTCACTTTGGCCACCGGTTTGGTGGTGGACGACACCATCGTGGTGGTGGAGAACATCTCCCGCTACATCCGCGACCGCGGCATGCGGCCTCTGCAGGGGGCCTCGGCGGGGATGAACGAGGTGCTGGGGGCGGTGATTGCCACGACGCTGGTGCTGCTGGGCTTGTTTGTGCCGATCGCGTTCTTTCCCGGCACCAGTGGCCGCATCTACCAGCAGTTTGCCGTCACCATTGCCGTATCGGTTTCCCTGTCTACGTTTAATGCCATTACCCTGGCCCCGGCGTTGTCGGCGCTGCTGATCCGCCCACGTTCTGAGCAGATGTTTTGGCTGTTGCGCTGGTTTGACCGGGCGGTGGAAGGGATCCGCGCCGCCTATCGCCGGCTGCTGGAGCTGGTGGTGAAGCTGCGGCTGGTGGTGGTGGCGGGGTTTGTCGCCTGTCTGGGCCTCACCTATTGGCTGTTCCAGATCGTGCCAACGGGGTTTGTGCCGGATGAGGATCAGGGCTTTTTCATCACCATTGTGCAGGGGCCGCCGGGGGTTTCGCTCAACTACACCGACCGGGTCATCCGGCAGGCCAGCGCCATTTTGGACGGGATCCCGGAAATCGAAAACCAGGTGATCGTGGGGGGGTTCAGCTTTACTGGGCCCTCGCCGGGGAACGGGTTGATCTTCGCCACCCTCAAGCCCTGGGACAAGCGGCGGCGACCGGAACAATCGGCGCAGGCGATTGTCAACCGGCTGTTCGGGCCCTTTTTGGGCGGGATCAGCCGCTCGTTGGTGATCCCGATTTTGCCGCCAGCCATTCCCGATCTGGGAAACACGGGCGGGTTTACCTTCCAACTCCAGGATCGGGGGGTGAACGATTTCAACCTGCTGCAGCAGACGGCCAACGCCTTTTTCTTTGTGGGCAACTCGCCGCCCCCGCCGGGCCAGCCCCCCCTGGGCGTGCGGATTAATCCGCCCACCTTCAACGCCAACTCCCCCCGGTTGCAGGTCAAGGTGGATCGGGACATAGCGCAGGTGCTGGGGATCCCGCTGGCCGAGGTCTTCGGCACGCTACAGACGCTGCTGGGAGGCACCTATGTCAACGACTTTGACCTGTTCAACCGCAACTACCGGGTCTACGTCCAGGCGGACCAGGCTTTCCGGAGCAGCCCTGAACGTATTGGCCAGTTCTACGTGCGCGGTGGGCAGGGGCAGCTCTTGCCCTTGAGCACGTTGGTTCAGGTGGAGGAGACCACCGGCCCGGCGCTCATCAATCATTTCAACCTCTTCCGCTCGGCGGAGATCCAGGGCAGCCCGCTGCCGGGCTTCAGCTCGGGCCAGGCCATTCGGGCTATGGAAAGTCTGGCTGCCCGCTTGCTGCCCCAGGGGTTTGGCTTCGAGTGGTCGGGCCTGTCCTTAGAAGAGATCGAGTCGGGGGGGCAGGCGCCGCTGATCTTTGCTTTGGGGTCGGTGTTCGTCTTCCTGGTGCTGGCGGCCCAATTTGAGAGCTATGTGGATCCCTTGATCATTCTGCTGGCGGTGCCGCTGGCGGTTTTGGGGGCGCTCTCGGCCCAACTGCTGCGGGGCCTGGCCAACGACATCTTTTGCCAAGTGGGGCTGGTGATGTTGATCGGTCTGGCCAGCAAGAACTCGATCTTGATCGTGGAGTTTGCCAACCAACTGGTTGCCCAAGGGATCCCACTGGCCAAGGCCGCGATCCAGGCGGCGGAGACGCGTTTCCGCGCCATCCTCATGACGGCTTTGAGCACGATCCTGGGCATTTTCCCGCTGGCGGTGGCCAGTGGCGCCGGGGCTGCCAGCCGCCAATCTCTGGGCACGGCTGTTATCGGCGGTATGTTCGTCTCAACCCTACTCAGCCTGCTGGTGGTGCCGGTGCTGTATGTCGTCCTCAAAGGGATCCAAGCCCGGCTGTTGGGGGGAGCGACTGTGGATCTGGCGCATCTGCCGCCGCCAGAGGATCCCAAAGGTCTGCTGCCGGAAGAATCGACTTGACTGCAGGGCAAGACCTATGCCTGTGGATTCCAGCTTCTTCCAGGGACACAGAGGGATAGCGCAGAACCTTGGGGCTCTTGCCCCTTTTCTCAGCCGAGGGCCCCGTCTCGGAGCAGCTCGGCGCCGCTAGATACTCTCTCCCAGAACTGGGCCAAGTGTTGCAGGCCCACGAACCCCAACTGCCAGAGGATCAATGCCAGGGGGCCGTGCTGCTGCCGCTGGATCTTCAGGGCCAAGGCCAGTTGTTTGGGCTTGAGGAGCTGTTGCTGCTCGGCAAAGCGGCAGAACTGCCGATCCCATTGGCTGAGGGCTTGTAAATCCGGCACAGTCGGTTCCATAGGTCTGGCTTGGGTGCAACTAGACGCTGGATCCCCAGAAGGGATCCCCTCCTGTGGATCTCTTCTTCAGAGTACGTGTCTCACCACCTCCTCCCAAGGCGGGTCAAGGCAGAGAGCACTGAGCTTTGCCGCAGAGCTGGGTCGTGGGGGGTGGGCTGGGCAACCTAGCTCCAGGGATCGTCATCGAAGGGGCTGTCCGACCAGTAACCGCCCGACTGGGGTGGAGGAGACTGTTGGGGTGGTGGGTAGCCGATGGGAGTGGAGGGCGGCGGGGTAGGGATGGGAGTCGGCTTTTCCATATCCTCAAGCCGCGGCAGGTCAGTGGGTTTGGGCTCAACACCGAGGCTCCTCAGCTTGGCCTGAGCTTCCTGTATCTGGGCGTTCAGCTCTTCCAAGTAGGCCCGGTAGTGGTTGGCGGCTTCTAAGTATTGCTTGGCTTTGCGCTCGTTATCCTTGATGACGGCTTCCAGCTCTTTGTTGCGAACGGTGTAATCGGCCTCTTGGTTGGTGAGGTTTTCGATAGCCTGGTTGAGGACGGCCCGCCGGCGCTCCAGTTGGGCTACAATATCTGACAATTGCCGTTCCCGCTCGCTAAGGCTGCGCTCGCGGTTTTGCGTTTGCTCCAGTTGAAAAGCAGCCTGGCTCAGTTGTTCACGCAGGTACATCACCTGGGGCTCAATCTCGTTGCGCTCCTGCTGCAACTCGAAGACCCGTGCTTCTAAGTTGTCTTTTTCTTGCTGCAGCACTTCCCGCTCATTCAAGAGACGGGTATGGAGCTGGTTGAGGAAGTCCACCTCCATCACCACCTGGCTGAGCTGGGTGGCATATTCTCCAAGCTGAGCCAACTCCCGCGCGAGGTTTTGGGTTTCGCTGGTGGCTTGCTCGGTGAAAAACGGGGAAAGCTGGGTGGTTTCTCTGAGGCGTTGGGTGAACTGTTTCAAGCGGGAGGAAAGGTTGCTCGCCATTGCCGGTGCGGTAGCCTCGAAGGTCGGGAGAACGCCGATGGTCAGACAACAGTCTGGATTCCATCCACTCTAACATCGAGCTGCAGTTTCTTTGGGGTGGAAATCCGTCCCAGCAACCTGTCTAGGTAAAGTCAGGGGTTGTTTCCGGTGTGGCAGCCTCCCGTCCTTCAGATTCAGTATCTGAGCTGGCAGCTTCAGATACTTCTGTTACTTTACAGTCAAGTCTCTGATTTTCATCCTTTTGTCCTTGGGATGGGACTGCGGATCCCAGAGCGGCAACCCAGCGTAACAGCCGTTGCAGCAGCGGGATGTGGCGATCGCCAACAACGGAGAAGCGGCTTTCGATCTCCTCAGCAGGGATGGGATCGATTTGGGCCAGCTCCAGCTCGCTGAGGAGGAGCACCCGCACGGCTGCAATGGGGATCTGGAAAAACAGGTTGGCCCCCCAAAACCCGAAGGCGGCTATGGCCAGGCCGGCCAGGCGGGTGCCGCCACCGGGGGTGAGGGAGGCAAAGAGGGGGGCAAAGTCGTAGAGGCGCTCAAAGACTTCTAGCAGCAGGAGTGCCGCCAATACCGTCAAGATCTTGTGTTCGGGGCTGAGGAAGGCAGCTAAAATACGCCGTTGGCCGGGGGTGAGCTCTTCGGGAGGAATGGCGGCCACCCACAGGCTGAAGATGTCGAACGGTTTGCGCCACTGCATGGCAAATACTGGCCCAATGCCCGCCACAGCCACTGCCGCCTGCTCTACTCCCACCGGCAGAAGGGGATCCCCCGTGGCCAACCCAATGACGGTTAGCCCAAGCCACACGGGAAAGAGGAGGATCCCAGCGGCACAGATCCAGAGGAATGGTTCCTGCCAATGGCTGCGCATGGAAAACCAAGCTAGCGACGGGATTTGTCCACCACTTCCAGTTCCGTGAGGCGGAAGGTTACCAATTTATCCCAGTTGCCGCCCTCAAAGAGGACAGCAGCGTGGTCGTCGGTAACCCGCTGCACCTGTCCTTCAAAGAGGTAGTAAGTATCGTTGGGATTGATGACCCGCACAGCCACCCCGGGGTAGATCGGGGGGAGTTCCTGGAGAAGGGATGAAGCTGAAGTCATAGCTGCTGTTTACAATTGCTCACTGCTAGGGGAGCCCTGTCCTATCATTATGAGGGAAAGCCTCTCTTTTGCCGAGTCTCCCCTCGGCGGAGCTAACCCCCGGCCAATGCCCAGACCATGCCTACCGACTCCGCCTTCTCTTCACCCCAGACTTGGCATGTGCTAGTGATCGACGACGAGCAGGGACGGCGGGCCGTGGCCCTCAGTGCCGCCACTTATTCTATCGGCAGGGATCCCAGCAACGCTATTGTCATCCATTCGGCAGCTGTTTCCCGGCAACATGCGCTGCTGTTGCGGCTACCGCACAAGGACGGCCAGTACACCTACCGGCTGCTGGACGGCAATCTTGAGGGCAAGCGCAGCACCAACGGCATCTCAGTGAACGGGCAGAGATGTCTGAGCTGGGATCTCAAGGACGGAGATCAGATCCTGTTGGGGGATCAGGTGCGGCTGCAATACTATGTTCGCCGCTCCTGCGATGCCGATTTTCAGCAGTGTCTCCAGGCTGTGGGCTTCCGCAGCGTTAAGGCAGAGGTGGTGGATCGACGCTCGACCACAATACAGCGGTTTGACCCGCCGTCAGTGCAAGCGATGGCGCCACAAGCAGAGACGACGGACAGGATCCGAGATGGGAAACCACGTCGGCGCAACCCTCTGCGGCTGCTGGTACAGGCCATCTGGCGGCAACTGAGGGGTTGATTAACCCTCAGGAATACCCACCCGTCCTGAGTCTGGGGGAGCGAGCTCTGGGGCACTGGCAGCGTCTTTGCGGCCTTGCTCCGTAGCCTCCGCCTGTAGCTCCAAGAGAGAGGGAGGGGCGTCGTCTGGGCCGGACGTATTGGCTTCTATTGCTTCCCCGCCCACCAGCACCCCCCGCAGCCAGAGGGGGGCGATGAAGGTAGTGGCAATCACCATGACGATGATGCTGACGTCGAGAGCCTCGGAGAGAACGCCGCTGGCCGCTCCCACGCCGGCAAACACCAGACCCACTTCGCCGCGGGGAATCATGCCCACGCCGACAGCGTAACGACTGATGCCCGGCTTGCCAAACGCCCCCAGCCCAGCGGCCAGCTTGCCGAAAATGGCAACGCTAACCAAGAAGACGGCAATGATCAACCCCTCCCGGTTGGCAGGGATGGCGGGGTTAAGGACGGCGAGGTTGGTTTTGGCCCCGACACAGACGAAGAAGATGGGCACCAGCAGGTCGGAAACGGGTTTGATCTGTTCTTCTAGCTCTTGACGCTTGTCGGTTTCCCCCAGAATCAGGCCGGCGGCAAAAGCGCCCAAAATCGCCTCCAGGTGGATCACCTGTCCCACGTAGGCCAACAAGAAAGCCAACACCAGAGCGGGCAAAAGGGGGTTGCCGCGGGCTTTCAGGTGGTTGAGAAGGGCCACAAAGTAGGGGCTGAGGAGTCGCCCCAAGACGATAGAGCCGACCAGAAAGACGACAGCGCTGAGGATGATGAGGCTCACATCGGCGACGTCAACCTCTCCGGTTTTGGCCAAGCTGGCCACCACGGCCAAGATGATGATGCCCAACACGTCGTCCAGGACAGCGGCGCCGATGATCACCTGGCCTTCGGGGGAGGTGAGTTTTTGCAGCTCGGCCAAGACGCGGGCGGTGATGCCAATGCTGGTTGCCGTCAGAGCCGCCCCGGCGAAGATGGCAGGGATGGCGGGCACGTGAAAGAGGTAGAGCAGGCCCAGGGTTCCCGCCGCAAAGGGGACAGCAACCCCAATAACGGCCACAGCCGCTGCCTGCGGGCCAACCCGCAACAGTTCCCCCAGATCCGACTCGAGGCCAATTTCAAATAGGAGGATAACTACCCCGATCTCCGAGAGGACGTTGATGATCTCAGTCTGGGAGGCAAACACCGGCACAAGGGATCCCTCGTCGAGGCCGGCAGTCACTTGCAGCAGTTGCATCAAGGCGGAGGAGTGGGCCAAGTTGTGCAACGTCTCTGGGGAGACCGGCCCTTCTGGAAAGACCAGCAGCCCCAGGGCAGAACTTCCCACCAAGACACCCCCCAGCAACTCTCCCAGCACCGGGGGGAAGCTGAGGCGAACGGCAATTTCTCCGGCGATGCGGCTGGCCAAGTAGATAACCACCAACGCCAGCAGCACCGCCACCAAGATCAGGGGAGAGAGGTTGTCTCCCACTGGCGGCTCAACGGAAGCAGCGGCTTCGACAGCCAGCAACACAGGATCTAGGCAATTCAACAGCAAGATCTCACCCTCAGATGGACAGCTTTTCGTCTAAGCCGGCCTAACCAGAGCGGCAGAAAAGCTTGGGTTGCCATCTCTGGGGTCGCTCCGCCGGAAGACTGTTACAAAACCTAACCTCCCGCGCAATCCCCTGGCAACGCCCATGTGAGCACTCTTTCCCTTTGCCTATAGTCCAGATAA
>NZ_JANSIY010000053.1:0-9222 GCF_047462295.1 Synechococcus sp. H60.3
CCATAGCGGGAAAGCTCCTCTTGGATGTAGCGCTCCACCTGGCTGTGGCCCAGGGGCGACCAGTCGGGATCCCGTGGCTGGGCCACTTGCCGCAGGTGATCCCGGAGGCGCTGTTGCAGATGGGGATCTTGGATCACTTTTCTTGCTCGGCAAGGGCTTGGGCATGAACCTGGCGGGCCAGCTCCAGGGTGAAGTAGCGGTGGGATCCCGCCCTTCCCGCCAGCACCTGAAACGGCAACTCAGGCTCCCCCAGGTGATCCAGCACCAAGGCTGCTCCGGAAAAGTCTTGCTCCCGGGTGTAATCGTTAACCGTCACCACGGCAGGGATGCCCGCCTGCTGGGCCGAGCGCAGCCCGTTTTCGGAGTCCTCAAAGGCCAGGCACTCCTGGGGGCGCAGCCCCATCTGTTTCAGCGTGTAGAAGTAGATGTCGGGGGCGGGCTTTTTGGCGGGGACAATATCGCCGGCAGCAATCACCTCAAACCAGCTCAGGCTCTCCGGCAGGGTGTGCTCCAGAAGGGCCGTCACGTTTTCGGGCGTGGTGGTGGTGGCGATGGCCAGGCGGATCCCGGCGGCCTTGGCCTCCTGCAAGAGGCGCTTGACTCCGGGGCGCAAGGGGATCCCTCCTTGGGCCAGCAGAGCTGTGTAGTGGCGGGTTTTGGCCTGGTGCAGCCGGGCTATTAGGGCCGTCAGGTCTTCCCCGGCAGGCAGCGGCGGCTGACAGGTCTCGACGAAGTGGCGAATGCGCTCTTTGCCGCCCGTAATAGCCAGGAGCTGGCCGTAGAGCTCCACCGACCAGTGCCAGTCCAAGCCTGCCTCGGCAAAGGCGGCGTTAAAGGCCACGCGGTGCCCATCCCGCTCCGTATCCGCCAGCGTGCCATCCACGTCGAAAATCAAAGCTTGCAGTTCCATGCGCACCCCCCGTTCCCACCCCGCCAGCCTCCTGTCAACTGGGCAGGCGACCCTATGCTACCTCATGGTTTGGATGCTCTTCTCAGCCAGGTTCCTGGGAAGGCCAACAAGATGAGAAAATGAGGCACCGGTTATCCAAGTCTCGCCATGAGCTTCGATTTTGACTTAATCATCATTGGTGCCGGCGTCGGCGGCCACGGCGCAGCGCTGCATGCCGTCGAGTCCGGCCTCAAAACCGCCATCGTCGAGTGCGCCGAAATGGGCGGCACCTGTATCAACCGCGGCTGCATCCCCTCCAAGGCTCTGCTGGCTGCCTCCGCCCGCCTGCGGGAACTGCAACACAGCGCTGGGCTGGGCATCCAAGTGGGATCCGTCCAGGCTAACCGGGAGGCCATTGCCAATCACGCCACCCAGGTGGTGGAGAAGATCCGCGCCGACATGACCCGCTCCCTGGAGAAACTGGGGGTAACACTCCTGCGGGGACGGGGCAGGCTGGCGGGATCCCAAATGGTTGAAGTCCAGGAAGAGAAGGGATCTCGAACCTACACGGCGCGGGACATTATCTTGGCCACGGGTTCCCAACCCTTTGTGCCCCCGGGGATCCAAGTAGATGGCCGCACGGTGTTTACCAGTAACGAGGCGGTGCGGTTGGAGTGGATCCCGGAGCGGCTGGCCATCATCGGCAGCGGCTACATCGGCCAGGAGTTTGCCGACGTCTACACGGCGCTGGGATCCCAGGTCATTCTCATCGAGGCCCTGGAGACCCTGATGCCGGCCTTTGACCCCGACATTGCCCGCCTGGCCCAGCGGGTGCTGATCAAACCCAGGCAAATCCAGACCTATGTGGGCGTGCTGGCCAAGCAGGTGATCCCTGGCCAGCCGGTGACGATCCACCTCTCTAACGGCGAGACGCTGCAGGTGGATGCCTGCCTGGTGGCCGCTGGGCGGATCCCGGTCTCAGAGGGGCTGGGCTTGGCGGAGCTGGGAGTGGAGTTAGACAAGCGCGGCTTTGTACCCGTAGATAGCCGCATGGCCACCGAATTGCCCCACCTCTGGGCCATTGGCGATGTGACGGGCAAGCTGATGCTGGCCCACGCGGCGGCAGCCCAGGGGCGGGTGGCCGTGGAAAACATCTGTGGCCGCTCCGCCTATATGGATTACCTGAGCATCCCAGCAGCGGTGTTTACCCACCCGGAGATGGGCTTTGTGGGGCTAACCGAGCCCCAGGCCAAAGCCGAGGGCTACAGCGTGGGCACAGTGCGCACCTACTTTGGCGGCAACTCCAAGGCCATTGCCTCTGGCGAGACGGAGGGCATGGTCAAGCTGGTCTTTGACAAGGAGACGGGTCTCCTGCTGGGATCCCACATCTTTGGGCCCCATGCTGCGGATCTCATCCACGAGGCGGCCCAGGCCATCGCCCGCCGCGCCACGGTGCAAGAGCTGGCCCGCCTGGTGCACGTTCACCCCACCCTGGCAGAGACGCTGGAGGAAGCCTACCGGCGAGCTGCCCATAGCTTGGCAGTAGCCTAGCCGTGGCCTGCTGCCAACCAACACGGGCCAACTTGACGGCCAAAGCTGGTCTAATAGGATAGGGGGGAAGAGGTGGGAGGACGTGGCTTTGGCCAGCGAAGCGGAGATTACCCGGGCGGTGCAGGCCCAGTACGAGGCGTTTCCCTACCCGCCCGTCCCCTACGACCGGCCCTTTGAGGGCTTTTCCAGCCTAGGCAGCTACATCCTCGCCCAATATGCCCGCACCCGCACTTTGCAAGAGCCGACCGGGGCCAGATTTTTGGTGGCTGGCTGCGGCACCGGCTGGGAGGTACACGGCATTGCCGCCAGCAACCCCGGCTATGGCGCCGTGGTCGGGATCGATCTCAGCCGCCCGGCCCTAGAGATTGCCCAGAAACGGATCAAGTACCACGGCCTGCGCAACTGCTCGGTGCACTACGGGGATCTCATGGATCCCTCCACTTGGCCGGAGGGGAGCTTCGACATGATCAGCTCCTATGGGGTCATCCACCACACCGCCGATCCGGTCAAGGCTTTGAGAAACTTGGCCTCGCGCCTAGCTCCCGAGGGGGTAATGGCGCTGATGCTCTACAACCGTTCTGGCCGTTGGCACCTCTACCGCATTCGCCGCGCTCTGGAGCTGCTGGGGATTACTCCGCCGGCCACCCCGGAAAAGATTGAATTTGTGCGGCAATTGTTAAAGGCAGCCCATCCCAGTTCCATGCTGGCCCGGCATGCCAAGGCCCACGAGGAATACTACTTACCAGATGAGAACATCGTCGATAACTTCTTCCATGCCAACGACATTCCTTTTGACATTGGCGAGATCCCTGACCTTTTGGCCCAGGCGGGTCTGGAGTTTATCGATGTCGCCCCCTACTTGGACTACTGGAACGCCAAGCCCTTAATTGCCGCCACCCACCCGGAGTTCCACCGCCGCTACGAAGCCCTTTCCCGCATTGACCAACTGCGGGTTATCGAGTACTTGGAGCCCCTCTACCACACGCAAAATCTCTTTTGGTGCTGCCACCAGGGCCAGAAGCTGGCCAACTGGGATCCCTTCACAGCCGAGTTTTTCCGCAGCTCCCGTTGGCAGCTCAACCCCCTCTTTCTCCAGCACGGCCAGGTGCGCTACTGGGATCGCAAAATCCCCTTTTCGGATCTGCTGGGCAAGGTGGATCCCGCCCAGATTGTGACCCAAAAGTTGGACATCTTCTGGCCCATTGCTCGGATCCCTGGCAAGATGATCGCCTCCAGCCGCTACCAGGTCGTGGAGCTGCTGCTCCCCTTAGCCAAGCAGGCCCGCTCCGGCGCGGAGATTTTGAACCAGCACGCCGAGAGAGCCGAGCATGTTCTCCGCCTCTTTCGCGAGTGGGAAGCCGACCGCCTGGTTCTAAGAGTTGCTCTCTAGAAGGGCAGGGGGTGGGGGCTAAGCGCTCTGCCGGCCACCCACAATGGCGCGGCAGCGGATATAGGGCCCTCCAGCATCCACCTTGGCCGGCTGACCCTTGCCGCAGTGGCCGGATCCCAAGTCCCACAGGAAATCCCGCGACACAGCATCCACCGACTGCAACACCTCAAAGGCATTGCCGGTAATGGTAACCCCTCGCAGCAGCTCTGCTAGCTTGCCGTTGCGAATGCGGTAGGCCCGCTCCACGCCAAACATGAACTCACCCGTGGAGTCGGCTTGCCCATTCCTGGCCCCATCCAGGAAGTAGCCGTCAGGTGTGCTGGCAAGGATCTCCTCCAAGGTCTGGGATCCCGGCTCAAGGTAGGTGTTGCGCATGCGGATAAGCGGCTCGTCGGCATACTCCCAGGCGCGGGCGTTGCCGGTGGGCTCGACGCCAAAGTAGGCAGCCGTTTCGCGGTTGTGCAGGTAGCTCACCAAGATGCCGTTCTGGATGATGGTGGTGGTTTGGGTGGGAACGCCCTCATCGTCCACCGGCAGCGTTCCCCCTGCCCCTGGCATGAATTCCGAACGGCCGGAGTCCTTGAGGGTAACCAGTTCGCTGGCTACCCGCTGCCCCAGCTTGCCGGCTGCTACCGAGCCCGCCAAGACAAAATCCGCCTCGACCGTGTGGCCAATGGCCTCGTGCACCAGCAGCCCCACGATGGAAGGGGACAAGATGACTGTGGCCCATCCTCCCTCGGCGTAGCCTGCAGAGAGGAGATCGACCGCGGTGGCAGCCGCCTTCTCCGACATCTGCAAGGGATCCGTCCGAAAAAGGCAATCCCACCCCCCGGTAACACCAATGGACTCGGCGCCGCTGCTCAGTTGGCCATCCGCCTCGGCCACCGCCTGGATCCGCAGTTCAGGGCGCACCAGACGAAAGGCCACATCCGCCCCATCTGTAGTAACAATGGCTTTTTCCTCGTAGATCTCGTTGTAGGTGCAACTGGCCGAGGTAATGCGAGCAGAGGACTTGCGGGCTTGGGCTTCCGTTTCCAAAACCAACTGGATCTTGGCCTCTAGGGGCTTGTTGACCACCTCCTCCACGCCGGGCTCGCAGAACTCTCCCTGGGCCAGGGCTACGCTGGGCAAAGCCTTCAGCTTCTGCTTGCGGCAGTCGGCGCTGGCACGGGCCGCCTGCTGGGCTTCGGCAATGGCCTTGCGAATGGCGGCTGGGGAGAGATCCCCGGTGGCAGCAAAGCCCCAGGTGCCGGCCTCCAGCACCCGCACCCCCACCCCTGAGCGCCGCCGAACCGCCGTCCGCTCAATGCGGCCCTTTTCCGCCGTAACGCTGCGAAAGACTTTGCTGTGGTAGCGCAGTTCCACCAAGCCGGAGTAATCCCGAAGGATGTCGCGCAGGAGATCTCGCATGGCCCTAAGGGGAAGGACGGTACTTCCAGCATACCCTTTTTAGGTCGAGCTCTCAGCCGGCTGGGGCGGCTGCCACTTCAGCACCAAGGTCGAAAGAGGAGGCAAACAGAGCTCAAGCGAGTAGGGCAGGTTGTGGTAGGGCCAGTCATCTGTCCACTTACCCCCTAGGTTGCCAACGCCGCTGCCCCAGAACTCCACCGCGTCGCTGTTGAGCAGTTCCTGGTAAAACCCTCGCTGCGGCACGCCAATGCGGTAATTCGGCCAAACCACCGGTGTAAAGTTACAGACTACCACTAGCCACTCCTTGGGATCCTCCCCATAGCGGATAAAGGAGATAATGCCCCGATGGTCGCTGCAGTCAATCCAGCGGAACCCTTCTGGCTTGGTGTCTTGAGTGTAGAGAGCTGGCTGCGAGCGCAAGAGATGGTTGAGGGTGGCTACGTAGTGGCGCAGCTTGGCGTGGGGCTCATACTGCAGCAGCTTCCAGTCTAGATCTGCCCAAACATTCCACTCGTTCCACTGGCCAAACTCCATGCTCATAAACAAAGTTTTCTTGCCGGGGTGGGTGAACATGTAGCCGTAGAGGGCCCGCAAACTGGCAAACTTGTGCCACATATCCCCTGGCATTTTGCCCAACATGTGGCTTTTGCCGTGCACCACCTCATCGTGGGAAAAAGCCAGCATGTAATTTTCGCTAAAGGCATACATGAGGCTGAAAGTCACTAGGTTGTGATGGAACTGGCGGAACCAGGGATCCATGCGAAAATAATTGAGCATGTCGTGCATCCAGCCCATGTTCCACTTGAGGTTAAAGCCCAGACCACCCACATGGGTTGGCCAGGTTACCATTGGCCAGGCAGTGGATTCCTCGGCAATGGAAAGAACGCCAGGGTAGTACTTGAAAATAAGGGTGTTGAGCTGGCGAAGGAAGTCAATCGCCTCCAAATGCTCTCGCCCACCGTAGGAGTTGGGGATCCAGTCTTTGCGGTCGTAATCCAGATAGAGCATTGAGGCCACCGCATCCACCCGAATGCCGTCGATGTGGTATTTGTCAAACCAAAAGAGGGCATTGGCTATTAGATAGTTGCGCACCTCGTTGCGGCCGTAGTTGAAAACCAAAGTGCCCCAGCCCTTGTGCTCGCCCTTGCGGGGGTCGGCATGCTCGTAGAGGTGGGTACCGTCAAAAAAGGCCAGCCCATGCCCATCTTTGGGAAAATGCCCCGGCACCCAATCGACAATGACGCCGATCCCTTCCTGGTGGGCGCGATCGACAAAGTACATGAAGTCTTGGGGCAATCCGTAGCGGGAGGTTACCGCGTAGTAGCCAATAACCTGGTAGCCCCAGGAGCCGTCGAAGGGGTGCTCGGCCACGGGTAAGAGCTCGATGTGGGTAAAGCCCAGCTCCTTGACATAGGGGATCAACTTGTCCGCCAGCTCCCGGTAGGTGAGAAAGCGGGTGTTGGGCTTTTGATCCACCGGCACCAGGTGCCCATCGGCGGGTGGGTCTTCCGTTGAGGCGTGCATCCAGGATCCCAGATGCACCTCGTACACCGAGATGGGCGAGCGCAGCGGGTCGGTGGCAGCCCGCTTTTCCAGCCACTCCTGGTCGTGCCAGGTATAGGTGTGGAGGTCGGCTACAATTGAGCCGGTTTTGGGTCGCACCTCCTGCTGAAAGCCATAGGGATCTGACTTTTCGTAGATATCCCCCCAGGCAGTTTTCACCTCGTACTTGTAGACGGCTCCTGGCCCAACACCAGGGATGAACACCGCCCAGATGCCGCTTTCGCCCAGCCGCTTCATCTGGTGTTGGCGCCCGTCCCAGTGGTTGAAGTCGCCGATAACGCTGACATTGCGGGCGTTGGGGGCCCAGACGGCAAAGTGGACTCCCTGAACCCCATCTACGCTGATGGGATGGGCGCCCAGCTTCTCGTAGATGCGGTGGTGGTTGCCCTCGTTGAAGAGGTAGCGATCCAGCTCGCCGATGTGGTTGACCTTCTCGATGGGAAAGCGATAGGGATCCTCCCACTCTTCCAAGTTCTGGCCCTCTGGATCCCAAACCCGCTGCGCCCGCAGAAAGTAGTCTGGAACCGGCGTGCCAGGCGCAAAGCGCAGCTCAAACAACGTTTCTGGATGCAGCGGCTGCATGGGGTGGGCCTGCCCAGTGGCGCGTTCCACCAGCCAAACCTGTTTGGCATTGGGCACCAGGGCGCGCACCAGCCAGAAGGACACCTCCCCCTGCTCTATCTGCTGCGGCCCCAAAACAGCATAGGGATCCTGCCACTGGTTGGTGACGAACTGAAGCACTTGTTCGGCAGACAGGAGAAAGCCCATCGGCAAGCTTCAACAAAGCAACAATCTCAGTCTAGCGGTGCTCGGCTGCCACTTTTGGTAGCGCAGGGATTGCCGGAGCCATGGCGGTAGCAGCCAAACCTTTCTGCCCCTGGGAAAACCTGCTAGAGTTGGGAGGGGGTAATTCTCCTCCTTGCCAGCGAGATTGGTTGGCTTGTTTTGTTGTTGGGGTTTTGGGGACTTATGGCTATCCTGCTGTCGAGCGAACCTATCCTGGCTGTGAGCATCTTTGGCATGGGTCTGCCAGAGCTGGCCGTGATTGGGGTAATCGCGGTGGTCGTGTTCGGCCCCAAGAAGCTGCCGGAGTTGGGCAGCGCCTTTGGCAAAGCATTGCGCAGCTTCAAACAAGAGATGAACAACCCCAGCAGCGATGACGAACCTGTTGCCGCCGCCGAGCGCGTGAGCGGGAAGGAGTCCCTGAAGGCAGAAGCGGAGAAGGTGGTCGAGAAGGACGCCGCCTGAGAGCCTCAGAACTAAAAAAAGGGCGGCTTGGGTCGGCTCCTTAAGTTTTGTAGGAGACGAGCCCTTGGCTGGCTGAGAAAACAAGTCGCATGGCCGGGATCCCGGCCAACCCCTGCGGGATCCGCACCAGCCGCAACAAAATGGAAGTCGGCTTGCCAGTGGGCCGGATCCAGGGCTGGTGTATATTTCTGAAAAAGCTACCAGCCTGGTGCTACCGCTTGACCCAAAGCCGGGCTGGACAGGCGCAGCAGATGGAGAGCTATGGTCGAGCCGACCGATTTCGAGCTGATGCGCCAGATCCAACTGCGGGATCGCCGCAGCCACTTTTTACTTAAGGATCGCTACCAAAAGCGCCTGCTGGAGATCGCGCTGTCCACTCTCAAGCAGCCTCACCAAGCCGAAGAGGTGGTGCGCCAGGTGTTTGCGTTCTGCTGGAAACATGCAGAGGCCTTTGACCTGCAGCGGGATCGCTCGGTGGCCCTGTGGCTTTACGAGTTGACGGCCTTTCAAGCCCAAGAACGCTTGCGGCGCTGGAGCTGGTTGCCCGCCCCTGCCTCCATCCGGGTCGCACCTCCTTTGTGGCCGCGGCGCCTCCTCTGGGTCGGCTTAGCAGCGTTGGGGATCTACGCGGTGGCCATAACAGCGGCCTACTGGCGGCTGCGCTGGCAGGGGGAGCCGGTAGCCATGCAACGGCTCTATCAGGAGTGGCAACGACAACCGCAGGTACGGCGAACCCTTCTACGCGACCCTAGCTTCCGCAACCCCCTGTTGGTACAAGCTCTCTGGTCGCCCCGTGCCAAGCAGGTGCTGCTCTTGGCCTCAGATATGGCCCCTGCCCCCCCAGGCAGCACCTATCAATTGTGGCTGGAGTCGGATCTGCAAGGAGGGGGACGACGGCTGGAAAGCGCCGGCACCTTCACCGTCAACGCCGAGGGATCCCTGCAATGGCTCAGCCAGCCCACCCGTTCCCAGCAGCCGACCCGCCTTTGGATCACCCTCGAACCGGCAGGCGGGAGCGAATCCCCCACCAGCGCGCCTCTGCTGCAGAGCAACTTCTGGATCCCTGCCTCTCAACCTGAGGAGAGCAAAGAGCACCTCTTAAACTAGCTTGAAATGACTCCTAAGACCCTGGAAGTTGCCCCGTCGGGTCAACGGAGAGATCTTTTTGCCT
>NZ_JANSIY010000053.1:9322-17291 GCF_047462295.1 Synechococcus sp. H60.3
CTCAGAACCGCCAAGGGACTCGTGATCGCGATGTCTTTTGCAAAGGGGGGAGATCCCTTTGGCGCGTCAACAACGGTTGCCATAACGGTAGTAGGATCAGGGGGCAAGCTTGCCGACGCCACACCATGATTCGCCAATATCTATCGGGGAATGGGCTGCGTTGGTTTCGCTTAGCCTTGCAGTTACACGGATCGGTCGTGCCGGCAGTGCTGCCTCGCACCCTCATCTGTGGTCTCCTGGGAGTGCTGGTTTCCGTTCTCTACAAACTGGGGTTGCCCATAGCGCTTTCCTCGTTGGTGGCGTTTGTGCCCAACATTGTTTTGGGGCTGATGCTGGTATTTCGGACAAACACTGCCTACGAACGCTTTTGGGAGGGGCGAAAAGCCTGGGGAGCCGTGGTGAACAATGTGCGCAACTTAGCCCGTCTGATTTGGGTGGTCGTTGAAGAGAAGCAGCCCGGCGATCGGGAAGAAAAAATCAAAATCCTCTATCTGCTGCCTGCTTTTGCCATCGCCATGAAGCAACATCTGCGCCAAGAATTTTTGCCGGATGAGCTTCAGTCCCTCCTCAGCCCGGAGCAGTTGCAACGCCTCAAAAGCCTCAACCATCCCCCGTTGCAAATTGCTTTTTGGATCGGAGATTACCTGCAACGCCAATACCACAAGGGCCGTGTTGAGGTCTACCAGCTTACGATCATGGTGGAGCGGCTCAATAACATGGTAGATGCCTTGGGTGCCTGCGAGCGCATTCTCATGACCCCAATGCCCATTGCCTATGCCCTCCATCTGAAGCAGTTATTGCTGCTTTATTGTTTGTCTTTGCCGTTTCAGATGGTGGAGGGCTTGGGTTGGATGACCGGCCCCATTGTCGGGCTGTTGGCCTTTATGCTGTTTGGCGTCGAGGAGATCGGCATTGAAATTGAGAACCCCTTCGGACGGGATCCAAACGACCTGCCCCTTGATGTGATTTGCAGTAAGATGAAGCAGAATATCGCCGATTTGATCCAGTCTGCCCAGAACAACCATGGGTTATCTCATGAACAAACTTAGGTTGCTCTGGGAAAGGCAGTCCGGTCTACAGTGCGGGGCTTCCCGCCGATTAAGCTAAAGGGATCCCGCTTCTCCCCAAAATTGTTGGGTGGGGAGATTGGCCTAGGCAACTTTCTGGGATCTGGACAACAAGGGATCCCACCTCGGCGCCGGGAATGATACCTTGAGGAGGGTAGGATATTGACGAGAACGACTGCCATGCTGAAATGTACCACTCGCCACGTTCACATCTTTGCTGGCGAGGTAACTGCTGATAACCACTTTGTGCCCCGCGACGATCTGCTTACTCTTGATGTGGATCCGGATAACGAGCTGGTCTGGAACGATGCCGCCCTGCAGAAGGTCTATGCCCGCTTTGAGGAATTGGTGGAAGAGTACAGGGGCCGGGATCTGACCGAGTACAACCTACGGCGCATCGGGTCTGACCTGGAACACTTCATTCGCTCTCTCCTCAAGCAGGGGGAGATTGCCTACAACCTGCAGGGGCGTACTCCCAACTACAGCATGGGCTTCCCCCAGATCCCTGCCGAAGGGATCGTCGGCCAGTACATCCCCAAAGGCTAGCCCTCTTCGCCCTTCTGGACAGATCTAGCCCATTTGAGTCTGTAGCCCAACTTACTTGTTGTCGGAGCACCGATCCATGTCTGGAGAACCCACCCCTCAAGAGACCACTGGCGAAAAGTCGGCCCCTGTCGAGGTCGCTAATCCTGCTACTGAGGCGACTGGCTCCGCCAAAGCCGCCGCGAAAAAACCGGCCAAGGAAGAGAAGCCTTTTGAGCAACTGATTGCAGAAGACGTGATCCCAGCAACCATCGCCGCTTTTGAGAAACGCGGCGTCAACGATCTGCAACTGCGGCTGGAGGGCAAGACGCTGGTCGGCTCATTTGCCGGCGGCAAGAAGCAGTTTAGCGTCCTCTTTGCTGAGGGATCCCTCAACGGGCCCAAGTTCTTCCGCTGTGCTGTTGAAGGATCCCCGGCCAGCACCCTCGAGTCTTTTATGATCGACGAGCGCCGCGTGGACGTGAACCTGTTTGTTTTCTATCTGGTGCAGCGCCTCTACGCCCAGCAGTGGTATTGAGGGATCCAAGCTCCTAGATAGCCCAGCCAAATCGCGCCTGTTCTGCCAGAAGGGATCCCTATTCGGGGATCCCTTTTCGCTGAGGCGGGGGATGGGCTAGCGAAGCCAAAAGAGATTATCTTTTGTGAAGAAAAGTAAGGCGGTGCTACGGGAGATCTCGAAATGTACATCGTGCAGATTGCGTCGGAATGTGCCCCCGTCATTAAGGCAGGTGGGCTAGGGGATGTGGTGTACGGCCTCAGCCGGGAGCTAGAAGTGCGGGGGCACTGTGTCGAGCTGGTTTTGCCCAAGTACGACACCATGCGCTACGACCAGATCTGGGGCTTGCACGATGCCTACCGCGACCTCTGGGTGCCCTGGTATGGGGGAGCCATCCACTGCTCGGTGTACTGCGGCTGGGTACATGGCCGCCTTTGCTTTTTTATTGAGCCCCACTCCGGCGACAACTTCTTCAATCGCGGCTGCTACTATGGTTGCCCAGACGACAACATGCGCTTTGCTTTTTTCAGCAAGGCAGCTTTGGAGTTTCTCCTCAAAAGCAACAAGCGCCCCGACATCATCCACTGTCACGACTGGCAGACAGGACTGGTGCCGGTACTGCTCTTTGAGATCTACAAGTACCACGGCATGGAAAACCAGCGGGTATGCTACACCATCCACAACTTCAAGCACCAGGGCTTTGGCGGCCCGGAAATTCTTTGGGCCACTGGCCTCAATCGGGAGCCCTATTACTTCCACTACGATCGTCTGCGAGATAACTTTAACCCCTTTGCCCTCAACTTTATGAAGGGCGGGATCGTCTTTTCCAACTTTGTCACCACGGTTTCTCCCAACCACGCCCTGGAAGTGCGATTTGGCGATTACGGCTATGGGCTGGGTCACACGCTTTATTTACACCAGCACAAGTTTCGCGGCGTCCTGAACGGCATCGATTACGATATTTGGAACCCTGAGATCGACCGCTTTATTCCTTTTCGCTACACAGCGCAAACTTTGGAAAACAAGGCCAAAAACAAAAGAGCCCTGCGGGAACGGCTGCTGTTGCAAGATGTCGAAAAGCCGATTGTGGCCTATATCGGACGCCTCGATGAACAGAAAGGCGTGCATCTGGTGCACCACGCCATCTACCGCTCCCTGTTCAAAAATGCCCAGTTTGTTCTCCTGGGATCCGCCACGGAGCCGGGGATCGGCGCCTGGTTTGCCCATGAGAAACGCTACCTCAACGATAACCCCGACGTTCACATCGAGCTGGGTTTCAACGAAGAACTTTCCCACCTCATCTATGCAGGGGCAGACATCCTGGTGGTGCCCAGCCACTACGAGCCCTGCGGCCTCACCCAGATGATCGGCCTCAAGTACGGCACAGTTCCGGTGGTGAGGGGCGTGGGCGGCCTGGTGGATACCGTTTTTGACCGCGACTACGACAGTTGCAAATTGCCTGAGCAACGCAATGGCTACGTGTTCTACCACACGGATCACGCAGCCCTAGAGTCGGCGTTGGATCGGGCCATCGACCTGTGGTACACCGCCCCCGACCAGTTTCGCCAACTGCAAACCCAAGGCATGAGCTACGACTACTCCTGGAACTACCCCGGCAAAGAATACCTGGAGATCTACGACCAAATTCGCCACCGCTGGTCCTGACCAACATCCCCCCGGCGGCCACCAGCGATCCCCAGCGATCCCAGCCCTTGACCGCGAGGGGGAAATGCTGGACGATAGGTAGCAATGCTGCTCTTAACCTTCCCTACAGATTGATTGCTGGGGAAGGAAGGCTTGCTCCCTTATCTTCTCCCACCTGAGGATCCCTAGCCGCCATGATAGGCTATCTTGCCTTGGTACTCCACGCACACCTGCCCTTTGTGCGCCACCCCGAGCAGGACTTTGTGCTGGAAGAAGAGTGGCTCTACGAAGCCATCACCGAGACCTATGTCCCGCTGCTGCACATGTTCGAGGGGCTGCGGCGAGATGGCATCGACTTTCGCTTCACCATGTCTCTGACGCCGCCGCTGGTGTCGATGCTGCGGGATCCCTTGCTGCAGGAGCGCTACGACCACTATCTAACCAAGGTGGAAGAGCTGGCCCAACTGGAGTACGACAAGAACGCCACCAACGGCCACATTCGCTACCTAGCCGAGCACTACATCAAGCAATTTGCCATGGTCCGCGATCTCTGGGAGCGCTACGACCGAGACCTGGTGCGGGCCTTCAAACAGTTTCAGGACAGCGGCAACTTGGAGATCATCACCTGCGCCGCTACCCACGGCTACCTGCCCCTGATGCAGATGTACCCGCAGGCGGTTTGGGCGCAGCTGATTGTGGCCTGCGAGCACTACAACGAGCACTTTGGCCAATGGCCGCGGGGGATCTGGCTGCCGGAATGCGCCTACTACCAAGGGCTGGAGCGGATGATTGCCGATGCTGGCCTGCGCTACATGATCACCGACGCCCACGGCCTGCTCTATGCCAAGCCACGGCCCCGTTACGGCATGTACGCCCCCATCTTTACCGAGACCGGTGTTGCCGTCTTCGGTCGGGATCACGAGTCTTCCCAACAGGTGTGGTCGGCGGAGGTGGGCTACCCCGGGGATCCCGTCTATCGCGAGTTCTACAAAGACCTAGGGTATGAGGCCGACTACGAATACATCAAGCCCTACATCATGCCCAACGGCCAGCGGAAAAACACCGGCATCAAGTACCATCGCATCACGGGGCGCAACCTAGATCTGGGGCAAAAGCAACTTTACGATCCCTACTGGGCCAGGGAGAAGGCGGCAGAACATGCGGGCAACTTCATGTTCAACCGCCAGCGACAGATCGAATATCTGCACAGCGTCATGGGGCGCCCGCCGCTGGTGGTGGCTCCCTACGATGCTGAGCTGTTCGGCCATTGGTGGTACGAGGGCCCCTGGTTTTTGGATTTTCTCATTCGCAAGAGCTACTTCGACCAAACCACCTATCGCATGACCCACCTGGCGGAGTACTTGCGGGAGAACCCCACCCAACAGGTGTGCAAACCGGCCCAATCCAGTTGGGGGGCGCGCGGCTTCCACGAGTACTGGCTCAACCCCACCAACGCCTGGATCTATCCCCACTTGCACAAGGCCACCGAGCGGATGATCGAGCTGAGCCGCCGTGAGCCCGCCGATGACCTGGAGTGGCGAGCCCTGAACCAGGCGGCGCGGGAAGTGCTGTTGGCCCAATCTTCCGACTGGGCCTTCATCATGCGCACGGGGACGATGGTTCCCTATGCCGTACGTCGCACCAAGTCCCACCTGCTGCGCTTCAATCACCTCTACGAGAAGATCCAAGCCGGTCAGTTTCGGCGAGAAAAAGCCACCCCCGAAGACGAGCAGTGGCTGGCCAAGGTGGAGTATATGGACAACATCTTCCCCAATATCAACTACCGAGTCTACCGGCCCCTCTAACCATTGGGCAAGGCCAGAACCTGTTGGCAATCTCCAGTCGCAGCGTGGGGAAAAAGAATTTCGGACTACCTGGGCCGCACTCGCCTCTCTTCTTAGATCTTCTTGGACGATGGTCTGGGGGCAGTCGCGGCAGCGGTGCGCCCAGGAAGTGTTTTCTTCAATCTGGTTTGAAACGGCTGCAGTATCTCTGCGGGCTTTCCGCTGCCGAGGGCGGGCCTTATTGCAAATCTTCTCAGAGAACTTGGGATCCCAACTTCCCTGCCTTGATGGCCAGCCCTGCCGGTTCTAGAGCTTGGTGCCGCACTCGGCGCAGAACTTGTGCAAGCTAGGGTTTTTGGCGCCGCAGTTGGGGCAGTAAATAAGCTCGGCAGCCTGTTCCAGTTGCCGCTTTTCTGGCAGCCCAATCATCTGGTAATTGGCTTTGCCGGCGGGCACCATTGGGTAGCAGTTCTCGTCCCGCTTGACCACAAAATCGGCCAGCACCGGCCCCTCGTGGCGCAGCATCTCTTGGATGGCATCGTCCACTTGATCGGGGTGATCGACGCGCATGCCCTTGACGCCAAAGGCTTCGGCCAGCTTGACAAAATCCGGCATGCCCGCAGCCATATCGGAGTGGGAATAGCGCTCGCCGTGGAAGGCCTGCTGCCACTGGCGCACCATGCCCTGCCAGCCATTGTTGATGATGGCCACCTTGGTGGCAATGCCGTACTGGGCCACCGTGCCCAGCTCCTGCATGTTCATCTGAAAGCTAGCATCGCCGCTGATGCAGATCACCTCGGCATGAGGCAAGGCCACTTTGACCCCCATGGCTGCCGGGAAGCCGTAGCCCATGGTGCCCAGGCCAGAGCTGGAGATCCACTGGCGCGGCCCGTTGCGCAAAAACTGCGCCGCCCACATTTGGTGCTGACCGACATCGGTGGTGTAGTAGGCGTGGGGAGCATGGCGACGAAACGCATCGATCACCTGCTGCGGGGCGATCACACCCTCATAGCGGGGCACCTGCAGGGGGTAGTCCCGCTTCCAGCGCTCGATCCGCTCCAGCCAAGCCTGCGTCTGGCCAGGGGTGTGGGGCATTTTGCTCAGTTGCGCCAACAGCTCCACCAAAACGGTGCGCACATCTCCCACAATCGGCACGTCCGGAGCGCGGTTTTTGCCCACCTCTGCCGGGTCAATGTCGATGTGGATCACCTTGGCGTGCTTGGCAAATTCGTCTAGCTTGCCGGTTACGCGGTCGTCGAAGCGGGCCCCCACTGCAATCAGCAGGTCGCACTCGGTAACGGCAAAGTTGGCGTAGGCAGTGCCGTGCATGCCCAGCATCCCCACCGAGAGGGGATCGTTCTCATCGAAGGCCCCCTTGCCCATGAGGGTGGTGGTCACCGGGATCTGATAGGTGTGGGCCAGCTCGGCAATTTCGGCGTGGGCCCCAGAGATGATGGCCCCGCCGCCCACGTAGAGCAGGGGACGCTTGGCCTGCAGAATCAGCTTGGCCGCCGCGTGGATCTGGCGAGGGTTGCCCCGCACCGTGGGCCGGTAGCCGGGGATGTTGACTTCGCTAACCGGCTGGTAGTCGAACTCTTCCAGGCCCACATCTTTCGGAATGTCGATCAGCACCGGCCCTGGCCGCCCGGTGCCGGCAATGTGAAAAGCCTCGGCCACAATCCGAGACATTTGACGCGGATCCCGCACCACGTAGGAGTGCTTGACGATGGGCAGGGTGATGCCAAAGATGTCGGTCTCCTGAAAGCCGTCGGTACCGATCAAATGGCGGGGCACCTGGCCGGTGATCACCACCATGGGCACAGAGTCCATCATGGCGTTGGCGATGCCCGTCACCAGGTTGGTCGCCCCTGGCCCCGAGGTGGCGAAGCACACGCCCACCTTGCCGGTGGCGCGGGCGTAGCCATCGGCAGCATGGGCCGCGGCCTGTTCGTGGCGGACTAGGAAATGTTTGAGTAGACCTTGGGATTCGGCTTTGTACAGCTCGTCGTAGATGGGCAGGATCGCTCCTCCCGGATAGCCGAAAATGTGCTGCACCCCCTGTCGATGCAGGCTATCCACCAGTGCATAGGCCCCTGTTGCCACGATATCTTCTCCCCCCTGAAGACGACCGAGCACTCAACCTGGAGCGGCTGAGTCAGAAGACTGGCCAGCTTTTTGGATTGTGTATTTAGTTCAACAGTTTAGCAGGTGTTTGCTGTGCAAAGTTGGGATTTGCCTGGGGGGTAGCCCTTTTCTCCGGCAGAACCGGTTTTTCCTCCACCCTGCCTTTGCCTTGGAGAACTCTATGAACTACCCCACCGCGCAGGCGGGTGGGGTTTCCCCATCCGCTTGACAGCAGAGCTTTTGTCTCTTCTTCTGCCCCAGTTGCTCCGTGGATCCCGTGTACCGGGTCTGTGAAGTAGAGCTGAAGCATC
>NZ_JANSIY010000054.1:0-6430 GCF_047462295.1 Synechococcus sp. H60.3
TTGGCCTTGTCCACCGAAGAGATCAGCAGCCGAATGCGGACATTGAGCAGCTCCACATTGCCCACCGAAACGGTGATATCCCCGGCGATGACAATGCCCTTATCCAAAACCCGCTCCAAGACATCGGCCAGAGAGGAGCCATGCGTTGCCGTGGCCAGAGGTTGAGAGGTAATAGGCACAGGGAATTCCCCTCCAAAGTTTGCGAAAGCATACAAACAAATATCAGCCGGGCAGTTGATCCAGCAAATAGTTGAGCACCTGGGCTCCTTCCTCGTAGCGCTTGCCGGCCCGGGGCAACAGCACGTCGGCACACAAAGCGCGGAAGTCGGCATTGTCTTTGCTCACCGCCAGCTCGTGCTCCTTGACGATGCGCCCGATCATCAGACAACTGCGCAGGCTAGGGTGGCGGGTCAAATCCAGCTTGCGGCGAAAAGCCCGCACAATGTGCACGATCTTGAGGGCATCGGGGGCAGATAGACCAATGCGGGCAGTGAGGATCTCTTTTTCGGTCTCGATGTCCGGTTCCCCCATATCGATGGTGATCATCCGATCCAGCAGCGCATCTTGGGCCTTGTGAACCCCGGTGTATTCCTCTGGGTTAGAGGTGAAGATGGCCCGGAACTGGGGATGCACCCGCAGATATTCGGAGCGGTTGCTATCTGGCGGCAACACCAGCAGCCTCTCTTCCAAAGCGCTCAGGAGGGCGTTGTTGGCCTCAGGGCGGGAGCGGTTGAACTCGTCGTAGATGAGGGTAAAGCCCTCGCGGCAGGCCAAGGTGAGGCGGGCATCCACCCAGCGCTGCCGCACGTCTTCTTCCATTTTCACCACCGAGTGGATGAAATTATCCACCACCCGCCGATGGGTAAAGCCGGTGCGCCCGCCGATCAGGTCGGAAGAATCAAAGCGATCATCGCCGTAGATCAGCATGATGGGGCGGCCCAGCAGGCTGGCCAAATGCATCGCCAGGGTAGTCTTGCCCGTGCCCGAAGGCCCCCGCAGATGCACCGCAAAACCCGACTGCAGATAGCGCAAAGCGCGGCGGGTAATCCGCTCGATGTAAGGAGTGTTCACAAATTGGCGGGGACGCGCCTGCAGAACCGTGGCCATAGCAATACCCAACTCTCAATTGCCGTGACGCTCTTGCCTTGACTATAGCCGCAACGGTTTTCTTGCGCTCCTAGGGATTGCGCTGGGCTCAGACCACAACCGTCGCTGACACCATACGCCGCAAGGTGGCCAAGATTTCCGAGGGATCCACCCCCAGATCCACCGCAGCCCGGGCTAGCAGATCCCGCACCCGCTCCCGATCCCCGATCACCTGCAGCAAGGTTAGGTTAGGATTCTGCGCTTGCAAAGCCTCTACATACTTGCAGACGTAGGCCATGATGCGATCCGAACTTTCCTCCTGCGCCGAAGCAGGCGGAGCTGGGGAGGGTTCAGGGGGTGCCCCAGAAGGGGGAGGAGGGGCTGTGTTGTCTGAGACTGGAACTCCAAGCTCTGGTTGGGTAACCTCAGACGAAACCGTTGCTGTAGCTTTGACCGAGCTCTCAGGCGGCTTATCACCCTCTTCAGATTCCTCAAGATCTGGGACAATGGCCTGATCCCCTGGGATCCCATTCCCCCACACCTGCTCGTGCAACGCCCTGCGGAAAGCCGCCAAAGCCTGCCGCAAAGCCTGGGCCTCTGCCCGCTGTTCTTGAGCAATCTGAGCCAGCTCCTGCCGCGCCAGTTGCTGCAAAGCTTGTACCCGCTGCCGCAATTCAGCACAGAACGCCTGCCGCACTTGTCGGGTTTGGTTAGCCATGGCCTGCCGCGCCTGGGCACAGGTGCTCAGCAGGCTCTCCACCGTCGCAGCCAAGTCGGCCCGAAAAGTCCGCAGCTCCTGCTGTTGGGCCTGCGATTGGGCGGCTCGTTCTTGGGCCATGCGAGAGAGAAGCTCCGCCACTGCTTTGGCCCGCTGGGCCACAGCCTCCAGGCGAGAATGCTCGTCCAAGGCCCGCTGCGCCACCCGGCTCTGCTCCAGGTTGCGCAGTTGGCTGCGACTTTGTTCCCTCTGCTGCCGTATTGCCTCTTGTCGTTCCTGGCAACGTTGTCTCAGCTCGGCCATCAGAGCGCGGTGCTGCTCCAGGCGCTGCTGCCGGGATCCGCTCAACAAACTTTGACTTTGAGCCGCCCGTCGGCTGCGGGCCGCGGCCCACTGTTCCTGCAAACTCATGGCGTCCAACCCCCCTACGTCCTTCTCAATGCCTGGGCGAATGCAGTTCTCCGCTTTTTCCCAACTCGCTCTCCACCAGCACGGCCTGTAGCTCAACACCACCGCCCGCTTCGATCCCCAAGCCGAAGCTAAGGAAACAAGGCAGAGATCGACAGCAGATTCCTGCCTCGCCTTCTCGACGACCCGACCCTTCGACCCCCGCGGTGTTGAAGGCAAGGGGATCGAGTGATTGGGTCAGATTTAGACGGCAGGGGCAGCAGCGGTAGCCGTCAGGCCCACAGCCTCGGCGTATTTCAGGTAGGTTTCCACCGAAGCCACAACGACGCGCGCCTCAATGGCCAACAGCTCGATCCCCACCAGAGAAACCCGCACCCAGGCATCGACCACGATCCCTTTGTCCAAAATGCGGTCGATCACTTCGGCCAAGCTCGAAGAAGAGTTCACTTTCTCGACTGCCATAACGATCTCTCCTGCACAGATGATGGTTGAAAAAGACAAACAATTCGGTAGCAAAACAGTAGGCGACTAAGGATCCCAAGCTGGGATTTGCCTTCTCCAGGGCGACAAGCGCACTTTCTGTCGCCCCATCCCTATTCTGCTAACTTTTTTCGGGGAGAACACCCGTGGATTCGCTTAAAAAATACGGCAGGTCAACAAGACTTACCGTCTTTTCCAAGCGCCATCCCCCCTACATAGTACCCGCCGAAAGAAAAAGTGGGTCAGGGGGTAAGAGTGTTTTTGGATCCCGGCTATGGAGATTGTCCAGCCAAGGTGCGGGCCAGCAGGGATCCCCTATACTGAGAGCAGTGCGCTTGCTGTCCTTTCGCTGGCCAAGAGGGCTGCCGTGACCGAGTTCAACACTGGGATCCCAAGTGTGCGCCGCCTGCAGAAGGTGATCCGGGAGCGGGAAATCTTGGAAGTTAAGCTCAACACAGGAGATGTCTTCGTCGGCCAGTTGCGCTGGCAGGATCCCGACTGCCTCTGTTTGGCAGACGCAGAGGGACAAGAATCGCTGCTGTGGCGCTCGGCCATCGCCTTTGTCAAAGTCAGGCCCCCCGCCTAAGCCCAAACCCCTGCAGCCTCTTCGTCACATCTGCTTCCTGGCGGTGGCGCTCCCTCTGTTGCACCCATCGACGGCTGTGGCCAAAGCCCGCGGCGAAGAGGTTATGATTCAGCTAGAAGTGTACTGTACAAGGAAAAAACTACCACCCTCCCCACTGCCATGACAACGGGTCTCATTGAGCTGAGCCTGCAGCCTGCTGCCCAACGGCACAATCACTACAGCCGCGAAGACTTTTTTCGCTTCGACCTTGCCCAGGGATCCCTGGTGGACTGGACGGGCACCCGCAATGTCTTGGTGAGCGAGGATTTTATCCTGGGCCTACAGCAGGGCTTAGAAGAAGAAGTGGGGGATGCCTCTGCCTCGTTGATGTACACCATTGGCCGCGAGTGGGGGCGCAACGATGCCATCCACTTCTCCCACTGGTTCGAGGAGGAGTATCGGCGCAAGCCGAAGCAGAGCCACCTGATGTTTCTTTTGGAAACCTGGTGGTGGCCTTTGACCTCGCAAGGCTGGGGGCGCTGGGAGGTGGAGACTGAGGGCCGGCGGCAGGGATTTATTTTCATTAATCTGTTCGACTCCGCCGTGGCCCGCACCCTGGGGGACGTGGGTAAACCTGTTTGCCACCTCTACGCCGGCTTATTTGCCGGGTTTTTCAGCGCCATGGTGGAACGACAGCTCAACTGCATCGAGATCCAGTGCTATTCCATGGGGGAAAGCTACTGCAAGTTTTTGCTGGGTAGTAAAGATCGCATCGATGCGGCTGCCTTTTGGCTCAACGAAGGGGCCACTGCCGGCGAAATTGCCCAAAAGCTGCGCTCTGGGCAAGGAGTGACCAAGTCATGACGGCAGAGGTTTTTCTGGAAGAGTCGGTGCAGAGCTTTTTTGCCCGCCTGAATTGGGATAACCGCCCTCTGCAAGACCCCTCCCTGCCCATGCCTTTTGTACGAGTGCAAGAGCACTTCGGCTCCATCCCCTGGGCGGGGGATCCCCTGGCCTTGGCGGCCCGTTCTATGGGATCCCTGGCGGCAGCGCCGCCGCAGGCTGAAGAGGAACAGATCACTTTGGCCGATTTATTCAGCCTGTTCTGAACTCCGACACCCGCTAAGCACCGACCAACACTTGGGAGAAGTGAGATGGTGAGCCCACTGGAGCAGATGCTAATTGAGGCAGAGGCCCGCTACCTCACACCGGAGCAACTGGAGCAGCTCAAGGCCTATGTACTGGGCTGGCCCAAAAGGCTGCACGTGTACCGGGCCGTACGGGAGCGGGAGAGCCAGATGGTAAGCCGCACCCTAAACACCCTTCAAAAGGAGATGCCCAACCTTTCCTCTCAGGTAGTGGATCTCTGCCAGCGGCACCTGCTCCTGTTGCTGCGTTACAGCGCCCTGGCCATGTTGCTCCAGGACGAGAACCTGTTGAAGGAGCGACTGATCGAGTGGATGGAGGAAGAGGTGCGCCTGTACAAGCTGCAAAGCGCCTACGAGGTTGCTTATCGGATTTGTCAGCAAGAGCTAAGGGATCATCTGGCCCCTGGAGAGCTAGAGTTTATTCGCCCCTTGATTACCCAGGCGCAAGCAGCTTTGCTCTCTTTGGACGGACTCAGATCAACTGAGTAGAGGTCTCTCCTGCTGAGTTTCCCAATTACGCTGCCCTACTTGATAGCCCAGGGATCTTTGACATATGGCCGGCACCACCGCTATCCCCAATGGCTCCACCAGCTTCGACCCCTATACGCCTGTTTTGGGCAACTACTACGCGCCCAGCGCCTATCTGCAAGGCGATCTGGAGTCCGGTTTGCTGGCAAGTCGCCACGGTGACCGGCTCTTGGCCCTTCCAGAAGCATTGCTACGGGGCATCTACACCGGCTTGGAATATGAGACAGGGCAAGCCGCCCGCCTGGTATTGCGCAACTGTGGCCGTATGTGGGGCAAAGAGTTTTTCCGCCGCTTTGCCCAGGAGCTCTCCGACTACTACCAGAAGCCTTTGTCCGAGCTGGAGATGGGGCTCTTTTTACAAAATCTCAAACAAGCCTGGAAAACCCACGGCTGGGGGCTGATCGACATCGACTGGACTTACAAAAATCAGGGGGTGCTGGTGGTGTCAATCCGCAACTCTCCCTTTGCCGCTGCCACACCCCCTCACTTCAAGCGCCCGATGGGCTTTTTGGAGGCAGGGCTGTTGGCCACCTGGTTTAGCCAGTTGACTGGCCAGGATCTGGCCTGTGTGCAAACCACCAGCGAGGCTTTGGGAGCGAAGAGCAACTTGTTTATCTTGACCGCTGCCGCCCGCCTCAAGGAAGGAGAGGCCTGGGTGGACTCCGGCCTCAGCCACGACCAGATCCTGGAGAAGTTGTTACAGCCCGCCCCGTAACCCGATCCAGCAGCGGGATAGGATCCCTTCGAGACAAGTCTGTATAATTCTCTGGGAGCAAGACGAGCTCAAGCGCGTGAGGGTGTAGCCATTGGGGTGGCGGGTCAGAGCAATCCGAGGGGCCATCACCGTTCCGGCCAACACTGCCGAGGCCATTGGTGCGGCGGTGAACGAGCTACTGGACGCCCTGGAACATCGTAACGCCATCAATCCGGCGGAGTTGGTGAGCGTCATTTTCTCCGTCACCCCCGATCTAAACGCGGCCTTTCCCGCCCAATTTGCCCGCCGCCGCCCCGGCTGGGAGTTGGTGCCTCTGTTGGACGTGCAACAGATGGACGTCAACGGCGCTCTGCCCCGTTGTATCCGCGTTTTGATCCAACTGAATACCCCGCTGGCTCAAGCTGAGATGCACCACGTCTATCTGCGAGGTGCCCGCGAGCTACGGCCCGATCTCAGCCCAGTCTAGGAAGATAGCTTCTCCCGCAAGCGAGCTTCCCACTGCTGCAGTTGCTCTTGGCGGGCAGCCACCTCGGCTTCGCGACGACTCAGCTCTTGGCTTTGCCGGGTTAAAGATTGGCGCCAGCTTTCGATCTCCGCCAAGTCGGCTAGGCTGCAGGCCTGCGAGAGGCTGTGCAACATCTCCACCAACTTCATCGCCGCCTCTTCCACCCGCTGCACCTGCCGATTTTCCGCAAGCTCAACCAGCAGCAATACCCCCACGTTGTAGGAGGCTGCCTCCTTGGAGGTAACCCGTTCCGGCTGGCGCAGCGGCGTCCAAACTC
>NZ_JANSIY010000054.1:6530-16919 GCF_047462295.1 Synechococcus sp. H60.3
CGCCAAGAGCTGCAGCTCCGCCTGGCCAAAAAGACTTTTCTTGTCTACCCGCGCCAGATACAGCATGAAGCCTACTGGAATGTACAGGCCATCCTAGCACCGATCCCCTTCCTTTGAGGGATCCTGCCTTAAAACCGGGAGGGTTGTCCCCGGGAGGATCGATGTTAGGATCGGCTGTGAAATGGGCAAGGCCTGACGCCTTCCTGTTTTCATCAGTTTAGGGATCCCTGGCATGTTTCTCACCCAAAGCCCCTATTTTTTGATGGCAGCGCTGGTGGCGATTGCTAGTGGGGCCATCTTTGCCGTTCGCTTTATCAAGCGCGAGGCCTCCGCAGAGTCGGATGTGATTTTCGCAACGATGGGCCTGATCTATTCCGTCTGTCTGCTCTTGGAAGGTCAGCGCCTGATCCCGTTGCTGTTTTTTGCCCAGGTGCTGTTGGCGGTAGTGGCCGGCTGGTTTGCCCTCGAAACTTTCCGATTGCGGATCCTCCTGAACGAAAAGGTACGGCAGGTAGGCGGGCTTCGTCCGGACGTGCGGGGCCGGGGCTTCAGCCGCACCTATCCACCGGATGGCTATCCACAGGCGCGCAGCGTTTCCACGCGGGCTAGCGGATCCCGCATTCGCGACACTTCCTCCGCCAGTCGCTCCATTCCTGAACGTAGCGAGGAGCCAGCTCGTCGCCCGCGGCCCCAACTGACCAGCGATACCCGGGTGCGCCCGCGCCGTCGCCCGGAAGCGGAGGAGTATTACGACGAGCCAGAGACCCGCTCCCGTCGAGACGCCGAGTACGATGAGCAGGCTCCCCCTCGCCGCCCGGCTGCCGAGGACTATCCCGAGGATGCGCAGGAAGAACGGGGCACAGTCACCCGCCGCCGTCCCCCTCGTCTGCCTCAAGACCAGGAGGAGGGCTATGCCGATGAAAAACCTCGTCGCCCCTCCCGCCGCGTTGTCGAGGTAGAATCGGTGGAAGTGCAAGAGGCGGAGCCAGACGAGTACGAAGATGATTTGTTCTGACCTCACCCTCAAGCCGTTCTAGCCTAAGGGCGACTCCCAACTGCTTTCCTCCCCGAGAGATCTTAAGCCGGTTGGAGAGGGCTGTAGCTGTCCTTATCCATCGATCCTCAACCTGTGTTGCGCATACCAGCAGCGATGCCGTTGATGGTGAGCAGAGCTCCCCGCAGCAGTTCGGCGCGGTTGTACTGGGTGTTGTGAAGGTGGGACTTTTGCTTACCACGCAGGCGCTTGAGGAGCGAGACCTGAATAAACCCGAGAGGCACGATTGAACGGTTGCGCAGTTGCACCGAGCGCTTCAGGTAGGGGTCGTTCTCCAACAGCTCCTTGTGCCCTGTAATTTTCAAAACCATCTCGCGGGTGCGGTACATTTCTTGGGCAATGCACTCGAATAGCTCCATCGCCCGCGCCAGGCGCTCGGGGGAGCTCATCTCTCGCACGTAATGGCGGGCAATTTGCAAATCCGCCTTGGCCAGGGTCATCTCCACTTTGGAGATCACCATGCGGAAGAAGGGCCACTCGCGGTAGAGATGCTGCAGGTGGTTGAGGTTGTGCTCGCCTTTAGCCGCGTATTCCTCCAGAGCGGTGCCCACTCCATACCAGGCAGGCAAGAGAAAACGGCTTTGCGTCCAACTGAATACCCAGGGAATGGCCCGCAGGGATCCGATATCTTTCGAGTTGCCGCTGCGGCGGGCAGGGCGGGAGCTGATCTGCAGTTGGCCAATTTCTTCAATGGGGGTGACCTCGTGGAAAAACTCCACAAAGCCCTCCTGCTCATAGACCAGGTTGCGGTACACCTGGCGAGAGCGCTCTGCCAGCGATTCCATCAGGCGCGACCACTCGTGCAGGTCATTGGGGTAGGTGCGCAGCAGGCTTGCCTGAATGACGGCGCTGGTAACAGTTTCCAGGTTAAAAATGGCCAGATCCTGGAGAGAATACTTGGAGGCCAACACCTCTCCCTGCTCAGTAATCTTGATGCGGCCCCCCACGCTGCGTCCCGGCTGGGCCAAAATTGCCTCGTAGGCTGGCCCTCCCCCGCGCCCCACCGAGCCACCCCGGCCATGGAAGATCTGCAACTTCACACCATAGGACTCGGCCACTGCCTGCAGCCGCTGCTGGGCTTTGTAGATCTCCCAGTTGCTGCTTAGAAAGCCAGCATCCTTGTTGCTATCCGAGTAGCCCAGCATCACCTCCTGTAGGTTTTCCTGCTGGGCCAAGTACTGGCGATAGAAAGGAATCTCCAACAACTGCCGCAGCACCTCTGGTGCCTGCTTGAGGTCTTCAACGGTCTCAAACAGCGGCACCACCGCCAGGGATCCCCGCCCGCTGATGGGATCATAAAGGCCCACCTCCTTGGCCAGCAGCAGCACCTCTAGCAGATCGCTCAGCTGGCGGCTCATGCTGATTACATAGGTTTGGCACATGGCCGGTCCAAACTCCTGCTGCAGCCGGCGCAGGGTGCGAAAGGTGGCAATCAGCTCTGCCGCCTTATCGGAAAAGGGAGCTTCTAGAGGGATGAGGGGCCGGCGGGTTTGCAGCTCCCGCAGGAGAAAAGCCGTTTTTTCCTCCTCCGTCATCTCGCTGTAGGGCCGCGGCAAGATCCGCAGGTACTCGAAGATCTCGGTGAGAGCGGCCTCGTGGTAGCTGCTGTCTTGGCGGATATCCAGGTGGGCCAGATGGAAGCCAAAGACCTGCACCTGGTGAATGAGGTGATCCAACTGGCGGCAGGAGAGGCCACTGTTTTTCAAGCTGCTCTGAATAAGCTGCAAGTCGGCCAGAAATTCTTCCGCATTGGCGTAGGCGTTGTCCACGGGGGGAGGAGCGGGCAGATAGGCGGAGTCAGCCAAATTGCGGTTGCGCTCCCGCGTCAGCTCCAGCCGCCGCTGGATGTAGCTAAGCTTGAGCCGGTAGGGCTCCTGGCGATATTGCAGCGAAAAGGACTCGTAAACCTCCGGCATGAGGCGACGATCCTGCTCAAGGGCATCCAGCAACTGGCTGTCCACATCCCCCCAGTGCAAAGAGACGCTCAAGGTTTTGGTGAGCGCCTTCACCGACTCGATGTACTTGCCCAAAATTAGGTTGCGCTGGTAGCGGGCCGTTTGCCAGGTAACGTCGGCAGTGACGGAAGGGTTGCCGTCCCGATCCCCGCCTACCCACGAGCCGAAGTTGCAAAATCCTGCTGGCGGTGGCTCGACGCTGGGAAAGGACTTTTTCAGGCTGCGGCTGAGGTATTCGTGCAGCAGGGGGATAGCCTGAAACAGTACCTCTTCAAAATAGTGCAAGGTGTAATCGACTTCGTTGAGTACTGTTGGCTTGGCCTGATGCAATTCGTCGGTGCGCCACCAGAGCAGAACTTCCTCCGCCAGTTGTTCTCTCAACATCTGGGCCTGCAGAGGGTGGGATTGCTCTGCCCAGTCCAGTTGGCTGAGCAGGCGGGAGAAGGCCCGTTGCTTTTCGCGGATAGTGTGGCGGACAATCTCGGTGGGGTGGGCGGTGAACACCAGGCGGATGTGCAGCCGCTCCAGCAGCCGGCGCAGCAGTCCCGGCGGCACCCCCTGAACTCGCAGGTAAGGGAACAGACGTTCAAATTTTTCATTTTCCCGCACGGTGCGCTGCTGGCTGTCCACCATGCGCATATCTGAGTCTTCTGCCCGTTCGTAATGCTGTTCAACGATGTTGATCAACTGAAAGAACAAGGCGAAGGCGCGGGCCGTTTGAATGGCTGCATCGAGGCTGAGATGCTCGACAATTTGTAGTACTTCCGGGATGGGGTACTCCAAGGCCTGCCCTTCAGGGGAACACATGGAGCGCAGCCGCCGCAGCAGATCCACCAAAGGCTGCCCGCACTCCTGCAGGATTACGGATTCCCAAAGTTCTTCCACCAGTTGCAGGCGGCGATTCAACAGGTTGTTCCTGCGGTCAAGCACTTCATCTGTGGGGAGGGCACAGGCCAAGGGATCCCGTTCCGCCAGTAGAGGGGCCTCCTTCCGGCCATTGGCAGAACCCACTGCCCGCTCTGCACTCGTCAGGTGGGAGGAAGAGGTCATGAAGGCAGCTCCTAGAACAACCATCCCAATATTAGAGCCTGTTCGCTGGAAGCGCAGATGTAGCTAGCATCACCCTTGGAGGAGAGCTTTCTTGGCACCCTGGCCACCTCTCCCCCTGCTCCTCCATGCCTAGGGATCCCTGGATGGCCGGTTAGAGACGGCTGCGAATCACAAACGAGTAGTTGCTGCCGGGTTCCAACAGATAGTCAGATTTTTCCAAAAAGCGGCTCAAGGGCTCGCAAATCAAGGCCCGTCCTACGGAGGGTTCCACCTTCAGCTCCCCAGCTCGAAAGCGCCAGCAAAAGCGCCAAACCCAACCGTTGGCGTTGACTTCCCCTTCAATAGCGCCCTCCTGCCAGGAGCGGCGGGTAATTTGTACATGGGCGGTGGTCTGCGGCAGTCGGCTCATCCAGAACCTCCCGACGGGATCCCTTGTAGGGTAGCGCGCAAACCCCTCTCCGAGAAGTCGAAGATAGGCCGTGAAGGGCTAGATAGATGCTAGACGGAAAGGGATCCCGTTGGTTGGATGGTTCTCTTGCCGAGGATAACAACAAACGCCCCTGGGGGGCTGTTTCTTCAGCTCCTGAGGCCGGGAACGATTATATAGAAACTATTGAGCGGCAGTTGCCAAAGCCTTGGGAGATTTTTTCTCCGGCTTCTCAGCCGCCACCTCCGCTAGCAAAGCCCGTAAGCTGGGAAAGAGAAAGTGATTTTCTTCGACATATTGCGCACCAAACAGTCCCTTCTCCGCCCAGAAAAATCGGTCTACCGTGTGCTCGTTTCGCCGAACCAGAATCAGCGCAGGCGGCTGAATAGAGTTTTCCTGTATATACCTCCGAGCGGCGGTTACAGACTTTTCTTCGCCGCTATCTAATTTAAATTGAGGAATATGATCTAAAATTTTGCGCCCCTCCAAACGACGGCGGCTCTTACGCTTTCTTCTCCTGACCAATGTCAGCCTCCTGTAGAAGGATTACAAGACAACCGCAAAGAATATATCAGTACTACTTAAGAAAATCAATAACTTCTACCGGCCTTTGTTATCATCCTTTACAGAGATAACAAAAGACAACAGACGTCCTCCTCCACGAACAGAAAAGAGAGGCAACTCACCTCTGTCGCCCCTCCAAGAACTCTGCCGAGAAACCGCCTACTCAGTTGAAAAATAAACCTCCTCGCTCAGCAAGGGAGCGAGCCAAGAGCAGGTTAGGACAGGAGAGGCAATAGGCTATCGATGAGCTCTGAGGCCTGCGAAGAAAGTCAACTGCCAGCGCAGGAGACTCCCTTCGGATCTTGCTTCCAAGCTAGCATCGCCCAAAGGGATGCTCAACGGGACATATACTTAAACTCATATGCGGACAACCCCCCTTGGTGTGGATTAGGGTTGGTTAATGGCAACTGCGCAAACCTAGAGCAGCTCCACCAAAGGGAATACTCGCGTGGCGAGCAGCCTTTGGAGAGAGTACTACGACTGTACAACCAATTTTCTGTTTCTACAATATGTCCAGGATAGGTTTCCCATACTGCGTTAAACCCTTAGACGGCAGACAGACCTCTTGCTACTCTGGCTTCAGGCATGACCTGAGCCATGGGGGTTTTGGTCGATCTCAGTCTAGGTCTAGGGAGTTTTGGGCATGAGGAAATTCGCGTTGCTGGTGAGTCTGGGATTGACTCTAGGATCCCCGCCGCTTTGGGCACAGAAGGCAACCTCGCTCCCCAGTCCTGCTGCAACTCCTTCTCCGGCTACAGGGGGGGATCCCAGCGCGCAAGCTTCCCCAACTCTAACCCCAGAGCAAGTTACCGATGCTCAGGTGGAGCAGTTGGTGCAGATTCTGTTGGAATTGGATCCTTTGATCCGGGAAGCCAGCGCTCAGTTGCGAGAGACCCAGAACGAAGAAGAGTACGAGCAGATTATGCAGCGCACGGAAACCCAAGCCAGCCGCATTGTCGAGAAGCAGGGGCTGACGGTGGCCGAATATCGCGAGCTGATGATCCTGGCCAACGAAGATCCTGTTCTGAACCAGCGAGTGCGGGCCCGCTTGCAAAAAGTGATCGAAGAAAGGGAGTCCTCTGCTTCTCCCCAGCCAGCCACCCCGACGCCTAGGCCCTAGGTTGAGCCGACTGCTGTTGGCTGGAGACAGAAAGAACCTAGGGCAACCGCGAGGTAGAACAAGTGTGGCCGGCCTCGCTGTTGAGGCAGATTTTCCCTTGCAACAAGTTCACCCGTTGTTGTACAGGGGTCAAGCTCAATCCTGTCCCTCCCTGCCACTACAGATCCGAGCTGGGCACGCGCTAACCACTATTTGACGCTGACCTTGCAGGTACAGCGCAAGCCTTCCCGTCTTGCAAGGTAAAAAATAAAACGAGCTGCGAGGCAAATTATCAGCCTATTGGTGCAAGTTCCTTTCGGCATACAGCTCGCCAACGTAACCCCGTTAGCGGGTGGGGGGCCAAAGTTGAGGTACTGAGCAACTTTTTGGCAATCTTCCGGCTCCCGTCTCCCCAGGATGAGATCCTAGAATTGGAGTCTTCTAGGATCTTCTCTGGGACTTGAGGATGACAACTCCGCCTGAAAAGCCCGCCCCCAAAGTTCAAGCGGGATCTCTGCGAGCTGTGCTGAGCGTTGCACTGTTTCTGTTCTTACTGGCGCTGGTTTCCTACTTGAGTCTCAACTTCGTGCTGGCCTTGGTGGACAAGCTCAGCTAGCCACCCCCTGAGGCGATCCCTCGGCGCCGATCTGCCGGTAACCCTTTGTCTTCGGCAGCAGGAAAGATACAATGGATTTACACGGCTTAACACCTTTTCTCAGTTTCTACTCTCGCCATCATGAGCCCCCTCTCGTGGCTGAGACCATTTTCTTGGTTCACAGGTTCGCCGGGATCCGCTGTGCCCTATCTTGAGTCTCAACCTGCGCTGACGTTGCCCCGCCGGGATCTGGGCTGGAGGCGGTGGCTGCGCTACCTATATTTGCGCCTGTTGCGAATGCAATCCTCTCCCAAGGAGATTGCCCGCGGCCTGGCGGCGGGAGTTTTTGCGGGTTGTTTTCCCATCTTCGGCTTTCAAACCCTGGTGGCTCTGCTGTTGGCCGTTCCTTTGCGGGGCAACAAGCTGGTGGCGGCGGCAGGAACCTGGGTGAGCAACCCCCTCACCTATGTGCCGATCTATGCGTTTAACTACCGGGTGGGAGAATGGCTACTGGGATCCCGAACAGCCTTTGCCACTTCGGAACTGGTGGTAGCCCAGAACTGGATGCAGTGGGGCCTGGAGGTCTCGGGTACGCTCTTTGTCGGCTGTGCATTTGTCGGGTTTTGGGGCGCCCTCGTTAGCTACTTTCTGGGGCTGTGGCTGGTGCAGCGGATCCGCCGGCGGCGGAGAATGGGCCGGGTCTGCAATACCCTGTGAAGGGATGTAGGGCGGCTCAGAAGGCCCAACCCAAAGCTGGGCTAGGCCGAGATCCCTGGCGGCTCAGACTTCAGAGATGGATCGAACTTCGGAGAACAGAAGGGTTTGACGATGGAAGATATGCGATCGCTATTAACCGATCTCAGCCGCCGCTCGCAGCGATGGGGGGAACAATTGGGATCCGCGTTGCAGACGGGCATGAGCCAGCTTACCCAAGCTCCTCAGCCGATTGTGTTGCTCTCGTCACGGGAGCTGGAGAAGATGCGACGGGCCTGCCGCCTGGCCGCGGATCTGCTCAAGCACCTGGAGCCGATGGTGCAGCCGGGGGTCACCACCCAAGAGCTTAACGACGAAGCGGAGCGCTGGACGCGGGCCCACGGGGCCAGGAGTGCCCCTCTGGGCTACCACGGCTTTCCCAAGTCCATCTGCACCAGCGTCAACCACGTCGTCTGCCACGGCATTCCCAGCCCCAAACAGATCCTGCGGGAGGGGGACATTATCAATATTGATGTCACCCCAGTTTTGGATGGCTACCACGGCGACACTTCCAAAACGTTCTTTGTCGGGCAGCCTTCCGAGCGGGCGCGGCGTCTGGTGGAGGTGGCGGAAGAATGCCTGCGGCGAGGCATTGCCGCCGTGAGGCCAGGCGGCAGAGTTGGGGATATCGGGGCTGCCATCCAGGAGTACGCCGAGTCGCAGGGCTACAGTGTGGTGCGGGACTTTGTCGGCCACGGGGTGGGACGGCAATTCCACACGGCACCCCAGATCCCCCACTACGGCGAACGGGGGAAGGGGGAAAAGCTCCGCCCCGGCATGGTGTTCACCATCGAGCCGATGATCAACGAGGGTACCTGGGAAGTGAGGGTGCTGCCCGACAAGTGGACGGCTGTTACGGCAGATGGCAAGCTCTCCGCTCAGTTTGAACATACGGTTGCCGTTACCGAAACCGGCGTGGAGATCCTGACTCTGCCTTCTTCAAGCTCCTAAGCCCTTTATGGACAGTGTGAGCGTTGCCGATCCCCGCCTGCGTCTCTCCTCTGAGAATCTACTGCTGCTGCTGGCGGCAGCAGCGGGGTTGGGCACAGGGCTTTTGGTGGTGGGGTTTCGCTATCTCATCGGCTGGTGCCGCTATCTTTTGCAGGATACTCTCGTCGATAGCATTGTCAGGGCTGCGCAACAACACGGCCTGTTGCTGCTGGGATCCTGGGCAACCATTTTGGCGCCACTGCTGGGGGGTCTGTTGATCGGCACTCTGGGGGTGGTTCTGCCTTTCCCCAACCTCAGCCTCTCCAGTTTGGTGAGTTCCAACCGACCTCTCGCCCCTCGCCCAGAGTGGATCCCCCTTAAGCTGGTGGCTGCTGCCATCTCGTTGGGGGCGGGAGCCTCGCTTGGGCCAGAGGCCCCCAGCGTGGAAAGCGGGGCCCTGCTGGGATGTCTGCTCGGGCAAAACCTGCGCCTCTCGCGGGAGCGAGTGCAACTGTTAATGGCTGCAGGGGCAGCGGCGGGGCTGGCGGCGGGGTTTAACGCGCCGATTGCTGGGGTGTTTTTGGCGCTGGAGCTGGCCTTAGCTCGCTCCTTTACCACGTCGGCCGTCAGCGTCGTGGTGTTGGCAGCGGTGGTGTCGGCCCTGATCGCCCAGGTAGGGCTGGGGGCGCAGCCGGCCTTTCTGCTGCCGACCATTACCCAGCCGGCTTTTGTCTTACCTGCCTACGAGCTCCACAGCCTCCTGGAGGTGCCCCTCTATTTGGGTTTGGGCCTTTTGGCCAGCTTGGTCTCCATCGCCTTCGGCTACGCGCTGGAATGGGGCAAGCACCTGTTCGGTAGTGGCCTCCTGGCGGCCTGGCCGGCCTGGAGCAAGCCGATTCTGGGCGGTGGGATCCTGGGCTGTGTCGGCCTGGGGATCCCGTTGGCCCTGGGGGTGGGCTACGAGACGATTGAGTTGATTCTGCAGGCGGTGCCCTTTTCCCTCGGCCAGCTTGGCCTGCTGTTGCTAGGCAAGTTATTCCTTAGCGCAGTGAGCTTGGGCAGCGGCTTTGTCGGGGGAACCTTTGCCCCGGCTTTGTTCTTGGGGGCGGTGTTGGGGGCAGGCTACGGCCAGGTGTTGGGAAAGGCTTTGCCTGCTATTGCCCTCTCTCCCCCTGCCGCCTACGCCATGGTGGGCATGGGGGCGGTGTTGGCGGCCAGCGTGCGGGCTCCCCTAACGGCGATTTTGCTGCTGTTTGAGATGACGCGGGACTACCACATCGCCTTGCCAGTGATGGCAGCGGTGGGCTTGAGCATTTGGCTAACGGAGCAGTTGCACCCGCCGGCCATTTACCCTTCCGCCCGTCGCAGGCAGGAGCCGAAGGGCCTGACGGTTCAAGAGGTGATGGTGCCCCCTTCTCTGCTGCTGCAACAGGATACGCCCCTGCGGGAGGCCCTGGAGCGTTTGCTGCAACAAAAGTGTCACAGCGCTTTGGTGGTGGACGGGCAAGAGCGGCTGCGGGGCATTCTCACTCTGGAAGACCTCGAGCGGGCCCTGGCCCACAGGGAAGCCGGGGAATTGGCCGAACTGACGGTAGAGCAGGTCAGCCAGGCTCCTGTGCTCACTACCTTCCCCGACGAGGCCGTGGCGGTGGCCGCCGAGCCGATGTACGAATACGATTTGCGCCAGTTGCCAGTGGTCTCGCGGGAGGATCCGGAGCATGTGGTTGGCCTCCTGGATCGGGAGCGGGTGTTGCTCTCCCAAGAGATCGAATCTATGCGGCAAGTCCTTGAGCCGGAAGTTCTTGCTCCAGATGGGGGCAAAAATGGGATCCCTGCCCAGCCCACTCCCTCCTCCCCTACGCCGGCAGACTAGGGAGCAGCGCTGCCGCAGCGGGGCGGAGGGACATTCTTGACACTCCTCCACTAAAGTCGGGGGATTCTTACGCAGTCCATAAACGAACT
>NZ_JANSIY010000055.1:0-16572 GCF_047462295.1 Synechococcus sp. H60.3
CGCTGCCCGGCTTGTTGCGCAGCGCCGCAGGTTTGCCTATGACGGCCTGGCGGCTGCCCAGTTGGGTGCGGTTGGCGGGGATGACCAGTGCCCCCCCGGGGTCGAAATGGGTAAAACGCAACTCCGCCGTCGCCGTGGCAAAGCTGCGACCGGAGCCGACGCCACCCTCAAAAAATCCCCGCACCGAGCTGCCCCCGCCGATGGGGAAAGCGTCGTAGGGAGCCAAGTCGCCAATCGTGGTGCCCGCCCGCACGTCAAAGGCCAGCACCTGCGGTCGTTCGCTGCGGGTCTCGAACAGTTTGACGGGAATGAACTGGCTGTAGCTAGTCTCGAGGCGGTTGGCGTTGAGGCCATTCTCGAAAAGACGTACCGACTGTTCGCTGGAGATGCGAAAGACGGATCCCTGGCTGGGGCTGTTGGGGTTGTCGCGGCTGTCGTTGACGAGGCCGAGCCGCAGGGTGGTGTAGCTGTCTTGGCCGCTGGCGCTGAAGGTAATCGGGTTGCCCAGCACGTCAAAGCGCTCCTGCTCGCCGTTGCTGTTGCGGGCTTCCACAAATTGGATGCGGGTGCCCAAGCTGGCCCGCCAATTGCCCCCAATGGGACGCGAGAAGGTGACGCTGCCGCCCAGCCGGTTGATGCGCACGGGATCCCCGTTGGGCAAGGTCAATCCCTCGTTGAAAACAAAGCTGGAGCTCTGCTGGTTGGAGATGTTGACGTTGTAGGAGGTGGGGATCTCCAACGTGGCAATGCGCGGGTCGGTGAAGTTCAAATCAAACAGAGTTTCGTTGGTGCCCAACTGCACATTGAAGCTGGCGCTCTGGTTGTTGCCGCCCAGGTTTTCCTCGGAGACGCTGAGGCCGGCAAAGACCCCTGTGGCCGAGCTGACGCCGATGGTGCCGCTCAAGGTGCCGGTGCGGCGCTCTTCCACGTTCACCACCACCACCACCTTGTCGGGATCCTGGCCGGGGTTGAGCCCCACATTTACATCCTGAAAGAGGTTGAGGTTGAAAACCGCCTGCAGGTCTTCCTGGATTTGGTTGCGGTTGAACACATCCCCTGGCTTGGACTTCAGCTCGCGGGTGATGATGAAGTCGCGGGTTTTGGTGTTGCCCTGCACGCGAATATCCTCGATCTCCCCTTCGGCAATTTCCAGGGTGAGAGTGCCATCTTCGGAGGAGCGCACATCTGTCACTTTGGCCAGCACGTAGCCCTTGTCGGCATACCACTGCTCAATCTCGGCCACTGCTGCCTGCAGCTTGCCAAAGTTGAGCACCCGCCCTTCTTGGTCGGCAAAGGCCTTCTGGAGCACCTCCGGATCCAAAACTTTTGCCCCTTCCGTGCGCACGGCTTTGAGGGTGGGGTTGGGCTTGACTTCAAAGGTAACTCGCACCCCCAGAGGCGTATCGGAAGGCACCGCCCGCACATCGGCAAAAAAACCGGTGGCAAACACGGCGTTGATGTCTTCCCGCAGTTGGGAACGAGTGGAGACCTCGCCGGCGCGGGTACGGATAACTTTGTAAACCTGCTCGATCAGCTCTGGGTCGTCGGTACCCTCGACCACCACTTCTGCCACCAAAACTTCAACTTCTGGCTCGCCGGCGGCGGGGGTAGGTGTGGGGGTGGGTTGGGCGGGGGCATCGCCACCGGTGCGCAGATCCAGGGTGCCGGGTTGGGGTTGTGCCCAAGCTGCAGCGGTGTGTAGCACCATCCCACAGGTTAGGGCTGAAGCTAGCCAAGGGCAGAGCTGCCTGGAACAATTCATAGGGATCCCTCGCCTCGCACACCACAAAGATTGGAAAGCCGGGCCAAGATTGCGCTAAAACCCTCTGCCGCCCAGCGGTGGACAATTGCCCTGAATTATATCAACCCCCATCCCTGGGGATCCGAGCATTGCCGCGAGCCGGATTGCGGGCTTGGGCAGTCTGAGGTGCAAGCAGCAGCCTCTTCTTTACGGCAGGCGCAGGGATCCCTGGCAGCGCTGGCCACAACTCTGCGGCTCGCCTGCCTCGGCGGCCAAGTTGGCTTGGGAGTTGAGGATAAGGATTGTGATGGGGGCAGGGGGCGGTGAGGGGCTGCTGCGCCAACCCCATCTGCCGGCGAAGTGCTGCGTTGGGGTGTTGGGCACGACGAAGACAATGTTTTGTAGGACATTGCTTTGTAGAGGGGTGGCGCTGTTCTGTCTGCTGTCGAGGAGCACCGTTTGCTCCGGCAGGAGCGTCTGGGCCAGAGCGGCTGGAGCTAGGCCTAGGCAGAGCAGAGCTGCTGCCCCAGAGAGGGGTTTGGCCGACATCATCACCGTTTTCCCCGTAGAGCCGAGATGCTAGCACCCTAGCTCGCCCTGCTGAAATGGCTCCACCCCTTTGCCGCAAAAAGGGTTACGCAACAGGGCAAGCTTCTCCCCTGCGCCTGAGGAAGCTGCGAACTCTGCCCTCTTCCAGGGAAAGCCTCAGAAACTTACGCCCCCATGCGGATACTGCCGAGCTAGTCACCCGCCCCTGAACCATCTGGCTGGGCCCGCTCCCGCTCTTGGCTAAGACGGGCCACCTGGGCTTCCAGCTCTTGAATGCGGTGCAACAACTGCTCGATTGCCCGTCCCACCGGGTCAGGCATGAGGTGGTGATCGAGGTCGATGCCGTGGGCGGGGATGCGGCGTTGATGGGGTGGGATGACCGCTCGACCTGGGATCCCGACTACCGTCATGCCGGGGGCCACATCTTGAATCACCACTGCATTGGCCCCGATGCGGGCTCTGGCGCCGATGCGAACTGGCCCCAGGATCTTCGCCCCTGTGCCCACGATCACCCCATCTTCTAGGGTGGGATGCCGTTTACCTTTGGTCCAAGAGGTGCCCCCCAAGGTAACCCCGTGGTAGAGGGTGACGTCATCGCCAATTTCCGCCGTCTCCCCGATCACCACGCCACAACCATGGTCAATGAAAAAGCGCCGTCCAATCCGGGCTGCCGGGTGGATTTCGATCAACGTAAAGGAGCGAGAAATGAAACTGAGCAAGCGGGCCAGAAAAAAGCAGCGCCGCTGCCACAGCCAATGGGCGATGCGGTGTAGGAAGAGAGCATGTACCCCGGGGTAGGTGAAAAGTACCTCCCAGCGGTTGCGCGCCGCCGGATCCCGCTCGAAGACACAGTCGATGTCTTCCCAGAATTGCTGCCAGAACCCCAGTTTTGGCTCCGGCTTGGCAGAAGAGGAAGAATCACTCCCCCCTGTCTCAGGGCTTTCCACCGCCGACGGCAAGGACTCCGTCCCGCTAACGCGAGAGGACTCTGTCCTGCTGGCGCGAGAGGACTCCGTTAGCATGAATGGCCTCCGGTGAGAAACCTCCACTGCTTCCCCTTCTAGCACTTTTTGTCGTCAGCAGGGGGAGCCCCCGCCAGGCTCCAGGATGCCTGTTGACGCTTTTCGTCAAAAGTGGATGAAAATGAGATTACGATAGGAGCTGAATTTGCCTGTCCCCTGTTGTCGCTAAACTGGCTGGCTACCATGCTGGATCCCCTTTTGGAAGAGAAAATCCGCAACCAGGTTCGTACCCACAAAGTGCTGATTTATATGAAGGGCACCCCAGAAATGCCCCTATGTGGGTTTTCCTACGCTGCCGTTCGCATATTGGATAGCTTGGGCTTCCCCTACACGGCAATTAACGTGCTGGAGGATCCCGAGCTTCGCCAAGGGATCAAAGAGTTTTCCAACTGGCCGACCATTCCGCAAATCTACATTGACGGGGAGTTTGTGGGCGGCTGCGACATCCTCCAAGAGATGCACGCCCGCAACGAGCTGCGCCCCCTGGTGGAGGCGGCTTTTGCCAAGGCCAGCACTCAATCTTGAAGATCCCATGCTCACCCCGAACCGCCTTCGGCAGCTCCTGGCCGAGAAGCTACAGGCCACCTACGCCTATGTAGAGGACGAATCCCACCGCCACGCTGGCCATAGGGGACGGCAGCAGGGATCCGGGGGGCACTACCGCGTGCAGGTGGTGTCGCCTCTGTTTGCCGGCAAAACTTCTCTGCAACGACACCGCTTGGTGTACGCCGCTCTGGCTGAGGAGATGGGGCAGAGTATCCATGCTTTGGCGTTGCAAACTTACAGCCCGGAAGAGGTGTCGGCAGCCGGGATCCCTCAGGATTGGATAGCATAGAGGGCGAAATGGCTGCCCCGGCGGGGTAAGGGAGGAAGTATGGCAGCTCTTTTGGCCACCTGGCTGATGTCGGCCTTGAGCGTGATGATTTTGGCTTGGCTTTTGCCCGGGATCCACGTCTCCGGGTTTGGAGGTGCCTTGGTAGCGGCACTGGCTATTGGGCTAGTCAACAGCTTGGTGAAGCCGTTTCTGCAGTTGATCACCCTGCCGATTACAATCCTGACGCTAGGTTTGTTTTGGCTGATTTTAAACGGCATCTGCTTAGCCATTGCCGACTTCTTGGCCGGAGATGCTTTCAACATCGACAACTTTGGTTGGGCGTTTGTCGGTGCCATTGTGCTCTCCCTCGTCAGCGGCTTGGTTCAGCGCATCTTCGAGCAAGCCAGCTAGGCTTGAATTTCTCGTGAAGGGATAAAACCTTTCCGCATCCTGTGATCCAGCAAGCGACTGGTTAGGATCCCTCCTAGCCAGGGAGGTGTTTCCATACTTGGCTTAATGCTGGAAAATCCATTATAGGTAGGTTTCAACTCTGAACCAAGAACTGGGATATTCGTGCGCTCGCACAAGCCGGGATAAAGTCCTGCCAGGCCACCTCGAACCTCTCTTCAGCAAGATTGTATCCCGCTAGCCCTCTATCTTTGTTGCTGACAACCACAGCCACTCGAAATAGGAAACAGCACGCCAGGGTTATTGCAAATCGCATCCAAACTGCTTGTTGTGTAGATCTCCAGCTCCTTTTTTTGTAGAGATGGTTGCAGCAGTGCAGAGGGCCAGAGGAGAGTTTTTAACTTGCTTGGAACGGCCCGTGTTAGATCAGAATCTACAATTTAGGAGCTGACGGGTATGAAGGCGTTGTTGCTCTATCCTCGCTTTCCCCAATCTTTCTGGTCATACAATCGCACCATTGAGATGGTGGGTCTGAAAGCACTGATGCCACCTCTGGGCTTGATCACAGTTGCCGCTCTGTTGCCCCAGGACTGGGAGCTTCGCTTTGTGGATCGCAATGTTGCCCCCGAAACGGAAGCCGATTGGCAGTGGTGCGACCTGGTGATCCTGTCGGCCATGCTGGTGCAGAAGCAGGATTTTCACGCCTTAATTCGCAAAGCTGTGCAATTGGGTAAAAAGGTGGCAGTGGGAGGGCCCTATCCCACTTCTCTGCCCCAAGATGCTCTCGACTCTGGAGCCCACTACCTGGTTTTGGACGAAGGGGAAGTGACCATACCGGCTTTTGTCAAGGCTCTAGAATCTGGGCAAGAAGTGGGCATTTTTCGAGCCACAGAAAAGCCAGATGTCACCCAAAGCCCTCTGCCGAGATTTGACCTGATGCGCATGGATCAATACTTCATGATGTCAGTGCAATTCTCGCGGGGTTGCCCCTTTAATTGCGAGTTTTGTGACATCATCTCTCTTTATGGACGCAAGCCCAGAACCAAAGAGCCAAGCCAAATGCTTGCCGAGCTGCAAGCCCTCTACGACCTGGGCTGGCGTGGCTCGGTCTTTGTGGTGGATGACAACTTTATCGGCAACCAGCGCAATGTCAAGCGATTTTTACGCGAGCTGATCCCGTGGAGCAAGGAGCGCAACTATCCATTTACCTTTATGACAGAGGCTTCTGTCAACCTAGCTGAAGATGAAGAGTTGATGCAGTTGATGGTAGAAGCGGGGTTCTATGCGGTCTTTCTGGGTATTGAGACCCCAGACCAAGACAGCTTACAGATGACTCAAAAGCTACAGAATACCCGCCACCCCCTGGTAGAGGCTTGTCGCAAGATCAACGATGCTGGGCTGTTGATCTACGCCGGGTTTATTCTGGGCTTTGACGGAGAGCGGCCAGGTGCGGGGGAGCGCATTCAGGCTTTTGTCGAGCAGACCGGTATTCCTCAGCCGATGTTGGGCATTTTACAGGCTCTACCCAACACTCAACTGTGGAATCGCCTCAAAAAAGAGCAGCGGTTGCTGGAGGGAATTGGCGTCACCGAATTTGGGGATCAAAACACGCTGATGAACTTTATTCCCACCCGTTCTCCATCTGAAATTGCCCGGGAATATCTGGAGAGTTTTTGGAAGTTGTATGAGCCGGCGCGATATCTCTCTCGTTGTCTGCGACAATGCCTGAATATAGGGGTTAAAGCAGGCCGGCGACAAGTGATGAGGCTGCCCCTTCAGAAAGGGATCCACCTCCTTCTCCAGCTCATTTGGCAACAAGGGATCCGCCACCCGCAAATTCGCGCCCAATTTTGGCGACAACTGTGGACAATTTGGCGGCGCAAGCCCAGCCTGCTGAACCTGTATTTGGGTTTGTGCGCGGCAGGGGAACACTTTTGGGAGTACCGGGAGTTGGCCCGCGCTCGCCTCAGCCAGCAACTAGGATACGATCCGTTGCTTGCCGACTCATCGTCAGGATAAATGCGACGACGACAGTTTGCAGCACTGGGGCTGGGATCCCTCTGGGCCCTTCAGGGAGGCTCTCGCTGGGGTGGGGTTCCCTGAACGGCTCTTTTGTCTTGAATCCGCAGCCCTAACATCTGCACCGGCTCCTTACTCCACCCAAAGCAGGGGGTCTGGTGCCATCCCAGCCTGAGAAGCTGTCCTCAGGAGCTAGCTTTGGGAGTGACCTTCAAAATGGTGGAACGGGATCTAGACGGAGCTGAACCATTCGCCTGGGGCTCCTTGGCCATCCCACCGCCGGTGGAAGCTGCTTGTGCTCCGCGCCGCTGCCGCAGTCCAGCCGCCTCGGCCTGCTGGCCTGTCATGCTGGCCTTCATTTTGGCTTTGCTGGTTGAGAGGGCTTTCCCTTTGACAGAAGAACCTTCTTTTTCGGCCAACACCTGCAGGGCCATTTCCAGGGTGACTGCTTCGGCAGGGATCTCCTTGGGCAAAGAAGCATTGACCTTGCCGTGTTTGACATACAGCCCGTAGGGGCCGTCGTGCAAAGTGACCGCTTCGCCATCCTCAGGATGGGATCCCAGCTCGCGCAGGGGTTTGGCCGAGCCGCGCCCACGGCCTTTTTTGGGCTGGGCCAGCAGCTCCAGCGCCCGCTCCAAGCTGATGGTCAGCACATTCTCATCGGCAGGCAGCGAGCGGAAATCCCCGTCGCAGACCACGTAGGGGCCGAAGCGGCCAATCCCTGCTTGCACCTTCTTCCCCGACTCTGGGTGCTCCCCCAACGTGCGCGGCAGGCTGAGCAGCCCAAGGGCAATCTCAGGGGTGACCTCCTCCGGCTTCAGCCCTTTGGGGAGGGAGGTGCGCTTGGGCTTTTTGTTCTTCTCCGACACTTCCCCCAACTGCACATAAGGGCCGTAGGGACCCTGGGGAATCACGTAGACCGGCTCTTGGGTTTCCGGGTGGAAGGCGATGGGCTTGGAACCTTCCTGCTTGCGCCGAATGAGTTCCTCGATGTGTTCGGCGCTGAGATCGGCGGGGGGAATATCCTCCGGCAGGTTGGCGCGCACCTCTCCCGATTCAGTCTCTACCGACACATAGGGGCCGTAGGGGCCAATGCCGATCTTGACAGGCAGGTTCTCCAGGTGAATGGAGCGGGCCAGGCCGGAGTCGATTTCCAACTCGCGCGCCTTCACCTGGCCTTCTAGACCCTGCTCTCCCAGAAAGAAGTGGCGCAAATAGGGCAGCCAGTCTGCCTGGCCAGAAGCGATGTCATCGAGGGTTTGCTCCATCTCGGCGGTGAAGCGGGTGTTCACTAAGTTGGGAAAGTATTTTTCCAGTAGCTCGGTAACCGCAAAGGCTGTGTAGGTGGGCACAAGAGCGTTCCCCATCGACCTCACGTAGCCACGGCTCATGATGGTGTTCAGGATGGTGGCGTAGGTGCTGGGGCGGCCAATCCCCTCACTTTCCAACACTTTGACCAGGGAAGCCTCCGTAAAGCGAGGCGGCGGCTGGGTTTCGTGGCCCACCGGCTCCAACTGCAGGCAGCTCAAGGGATCCCCCTGCCGCAACAGGGGCAGATGCACTTCCCGATCTTCCAAAGCCGCCTCTGGGTCGTCGGATCCCTCCACATAGGCGCGGAAGAAGCCGGGAAAATCGATGCGCTTGCCACTGGCCCGAAACACCGCATCATCCACCGTGATGAGCACAATGGTGTGGGTCTGTCGTGCCTCGGCCATTTGGCTAGCGACAGTACGCTTCCAGATCAGGTCGTAGAGGGCTAGCTCCTGCCCTGTGAGGGGGGTTTGGCTGGGCAGGCGAAATTCTGACCCGGCGGGACGAATGGCCTCGTGGGCTTCTTGCGCCCCCTTGGTTTTGGTGGTGTACTGCCGAGGTTCGGGGCTGAGGTACTCCTTGCCGTACATCGACTCCACGCAGGCGCGGGCAGCGCGGATGGCCTGTTCCGACAGGTGTACCGAGTCGGTACGCATGTAGGTGATGTAGCCCTCTTCATAGAGCTTTTGGGCGATGCGCATCGTCTGCTGAGCCGACAGGCGCAGCTTGCGGTTGGCCTCCTGTTGCAGCGTGGAGGTGGTAAAAGGAGGGGCGGGCTTGCGGGTGGAGGGGCGTTCTTCAACCGAGCTGACGACCCAAGCTTTCCCCAGCAGGCGATCCCGTAGGGCCTCGGCCTGGGCTTGATCCAACAGCACCACATCCCGTCCGGCCATGAGCTGCCCGGTGCTGGGATCGAAGTCTTGTCCGCTGGCCAGACGTTTGCCGCCCAGGCTCACCAGCTCTGCCGGGAAGGAGGCCGCTTGGCCTGCTGTCCTCGGTTGCAAATCCGCTTTCAGATCCCAGTAGGTGGCTTTTTTAAAGGCGCGCCGCTCCCGCTCCCGATCCACCAAGAGCTTCACCGCCACCGATTGCACCCGACCTGCCGAGAGTTTGGGGGCAATTTTTTTCCACAGCAGCGGCGACAGAGTGTAACCCACCAGGCGATCCAAGATGCGGCGCGTCTCTTGGGCCCGCACCAGTTGCTCGTCCACCTCACGGCAATTTTGCAGCGCCTCCTGAATGGCCTCGCGGGTGATCTCATGGAACACCATGCGGCGGGTGGGCACCTTGGGCTGCAGCACCTGTTGCAGGTGCCAACTGATACTTTCCCCCTCCCGGTCTTCGTCAGTGGCCAGAATCAGCTCGTCGGCTTTCTTGAGCGCCTCCTTCAGCTCTTTGACTACCTTTCTTTTGTCCTTCGGGATCACGTAGAGAGGCTCGAAGTTGGCGTGGACATTGACTCCGAGACGGCTCCACTCTTCTCCCTTCACCTCCTCAGGAATGTCAGAGGCCGACTCCGGCAGATCGCGTACATGTCCCATCGAGGCTTGCACCTCATAGCCGGCGGGCAAGAAGCCGCGGATGGTACGGGCTTTGGTGGGAGATTCGACAATGACCAGCTTGGGCATGATGATGTTGACTAGAAGGAATCGACTGAAGGTGGTGAGCCTCCCGACCCAGGGGTACGGCGGATCAGCGCCCACAATCGGGTCTACCTATGGATCCATCGCTGCTTCTTCTGGAGCCTAGCAAGTCTGCTTGCGCTTGGCTAGCGGTTCTGGGCGGTTGACCTGGGCAGTCTGCTCCTATTCGACCTCTTAGCACAACCATGAAGCTGCATCACTTTTCTATTCGCACCGCCGATATTTTTCGCTCCATCGCCTTTTACGAGGGGCTGGGCTTTGTGGTGGAAGAACGGTTTACTGCCGGGATCACCTTAGCCTGTTGGATGCACAGCCCCTGGGGTCGCCTGGAGCTGATGCAGGTGCCGCAGCCCCATCCCGCGCCGGATCCTTTCGGGGATCCTCACTATGTAGGCTACTACCATCCCTCTTTGGAGATTGGCCCTGAATGGGGATCCCTGGCCGACTATCTGCAGCATCTGGAGGCGCAGGTGCCCCTCACCTTGCTGTTGCCGCCGCAACGCCAGCAAATTGGCGGCCAAGTCTATGAGGTAGCGTTCATCGCCGATCCCGATGGCCTGCCGATCGAGCTCATCCGCCCCCAGGGATCCCCAGGATTAGAATAAGGTTTGCCCCGACGCAGGGCTCCAGGGAATATCTCCTTAATTGATCGAACGAGCGGATGCGGGTGGAGGCGGTCGCTCTCTCTAGCTGAGCTGGCCCTTAGGGATCCCAGCGCTAGAGGCGTTCCTTGGCGGGCCAGCAAAAGCGGCAGGGGCAAAACCAGCGCCCCAAAATAGTGCCTAGAAAGGCAGCTCCTCCTCTTCGGGGGCTAGGGGGGACTCGGTTGCCGGCGGGCCGTAGGTTTCACCCAGATCCGGGGCTCCTTCTGCCTCCAGGCTCTCGAGAGCGGACAGTTCTGCCGTCGCCTCCTCGGGCGAGGTCAGGATCCCTTGCAAATCTATCAGGCTGCCGTTGAAATGGTCGGCAAACCGACGGGCCACCTCCGCCAGCTCATGGGCCAGGTCGTAGGAGGGTGGCCTTGCGGTTTGCACCACTGGGGCAGTAGATTGCGGGGCCCTCAGCTCCGCCTGTCTTGGAAGAGGGAGCTCGGGGGAAGGAGGGCTGCTCTCCAACCTTGGGTCACGGGCCGCAGCTGGGCCAGCATGCCCCTCCCGTAGGCGAGGCGGTGGCTGTACCACCAGCTTCAGCCGCACCGGGCGCCGCAGCAGGTTGTAAAGAGCAGAGTGTACCTCGGCTTCTTTGCTGCGCACTTTCTCCACCAGGCCCTTATTGGGAAAAGCAAGGGTAATTTCTAAGGTCTCCGTCCCATCGAGCCAAACAAGAGCCTCCTGCTGCAAATGGCCGGATGCCAATAGCCCTCGCGTGATGGGGCGGAGGTTTTCAAGAAACTGCTCCCAGCGGGGCCGCAACACCTGGGCAGGCGCCGGATCCTTTGCCTTTTCCGGAGGGAGCGGCTCTTGTGGGCTGGGTCCTTGCGGCAGGGGCGTCAAGTCCCCTGCTGGGCTAGGGGAAGGGGTGAAGGACTCTGGGGTGGCTGTTGCTGTAGCCCTCTGCTTTTGTTCTGCTGGGGTGCGAGGGGGGACATCGACACTTTTCTCAGCAGAAGGTAAGCCCGCAGAGGCAAGGGGGATCGCGGCGCTGGCTGCAGCCCCTGTGCGCAGCTGGCCCAGCAGATCCAGCAGAGCAATTTCCAGCCAAAGCTGGGGTTGCCCGCTCTGGCGAATTTGCGGCTCGCACTGGCGCAGATGGCTCTGGGCCGCCAGCAGCATCTCCACCGAGTAGCGAGGGGCCCGCTGTTGCAAGGCTGCCCAGGTGGGATCCGTTACCGCTGCCAACTGCCGCTGCTGGGGGGCCGTCTTGGCCAGGAGCAGATCCCGGTAAAAAGCCACCAGGTTCTGCAGCACCACCAGGGGCTCTTTGCCCCGCTCCAGCAATTGCCGCGTTTGAGCCAGCACCCCCTCTACATCCTGGGCCAGCAGGGCATCCGTCAACTCCAAAAGCTGCCGTTCCGGGATCCCGCCCACCAGATCCCAGACAACTTCTGGGGTGATGGATCCCTCCAGCAAGCTAAGCTGATCCAGCAGCCGTTCGGCATCCCTTAGCCCCCCCTGGGCAAGCTGGGCCACCAGCTGCAAGGCTTCTGCCGTGATGGGGATCCCTTCCTGGGCGGCGATCTGGCCCAGGTGGGTCACCATGTCCTCGAGGGGGATGCGGCGGAAGTCAAAGCGCTGGCAGCGGGAAACGACGGTGGGCAGAACCCGCTGCGGGTCGGTGGTGGCCAGGACAAACACCACGCGGGGGGGCGGCTCTTCCAGGGTCTTCAGCAAAGCGTTGAAGGCGGCATTGCTGAGCATGTGGCACTCGTCGATGACATAGACCTTGTAGCGGCTATTTACCGGCGCAAACTGGGCCCGCTCGATCAGCTCGCGGATGTTGTCCACGCCGGTGTTGCTGGCCGCGTCGATCTCAATCACATCTAAAGAAGAGCCGGCGGTGATGGCGCGGCACTGGCTGCACACCTGACAGGGATCCGGTGTTGGCCCCTGCTCGCAATTTAAGGACTTGGCTAGAATGCGGGCGCTGGAGGTCTTGCCCGTGCCGCGCGGACCACAGAACAAGTAGGCCGGCGCCACCCGGTTTTGCCGGATGGCATTGGCCAAAGTCTGCACCACCGCCCCTTGGCCCACCACATCGGCAAAACGCTGCGGGCGGTATTTCAGATGCAGGGGTTCGTACTTGCCAGCGGCGGCCATTTCCGAAGATCTCCGAGCAAGCAGCGCCCCAGCCGAGACCGCTATCGCCGGGCGATGCGGAGGCAATCCCAGAGGGCTCCCCTATTCTGCCCCTTGCCCCTCAGGAGCGACGCTGGGTGATGCCACCTCCTGGGTGGGTAGAGCTTTTGGCCGCCGGCCGTTGGGATCCCGGCGGCGCAGGAGAGCTATCCGGGGCAGCTGCAGCTTCCAGCGGGGGGCATCCAGTTGGTCCACGTGCTGCAGGCGGTAGCTGAGCTGGTACAGCTCCCTCTTGAGCCGACGATTTTCCGCCTGAATGGCGGCGATGCGCTCGCGGATGGGTTGCAGGCGGGCCTGCAGCTTACGTCGGTAGAGCTCTGGTAGCTCCTGGATCATCTGCTCCAGCACCTGCTTTTCTTGGTAGAGCTGCTCGATCTCGGCCTCATAGCTGCGAATTTGCCGCTGTTGCTTTTCTTGGCGCAGCTCCAAAAGATCGATCTGGCTCTGCAGCAGGCGGTTGCGCTCCCTCAACGCCTCGATCTCCTGCTCCCGCGCCGCCAGCGCTTGCACCCACCAGGACTCTGCCCTGCTATCGCCAACAGGCTCGCCGCCGCAAATCGTTTCTTGCATCGACTCTTCCTCAACCCACCATCCCCATCCGCTACTCTATCCAGCCTGCTGGGGCGAGGCCAGGGGTTTCTGGGAAGCCAGCGCTTGCTGCACCTGGGCTTCCAGCTCTGCCAGGGATCCAGAATTGTCCAGCACTACATGGGCGCGACGGGCCTTTTCCTCTAGGGGCCCCTGGCTGGCCAGGCGAGCTTCAATTTCTGCTGGCGTCAGCAGGGGATCCCGCTGGGCCAGGCGCTGCCGCTGCTGCTCAGGGGTACAGGTCACCACCCAGATCTCGCTGACCCAGTTTTCCATGTGGGCCTCAAACAGCAGCGGGATCATCAGGCAAACGGTGGGAGGGCCGTCCTTTTGAGGATGTTGCACCCCTTGCGGCGCAGAGGCTCCGTGAGACTGGAGAAACTCCCGCAGCCGCGCTTTGACAAACGGGTGAATCTGGGCTTCTAGCCAGGCCCGCTCGGCGGCATCGGCAAAGATAATCTGCCCTAACTGGCGGCGATCCAGCTCTCCAGAGGGAGCCCGGATGGCCTGGCCATAGCGCTGCAGCACCCGCTCGCGGATGGGGGATCCCACCGCCAAGGCCTGGCGGGCCATCTGATCCGCATCGGCCACCGGGATCCCGTGCCGTTCCAAGATGCGGGCCACTGTGGATTTACCGGTGGCTATGCCGCCCGTCAAGCCGATGATTCTCATGGGAGCTGTACGATTTCACACAAGTTAGAGCCAGCCTCTCACCCCCGGCCCCTCTCCCTCTGGGAGAGGGGAGATGGTTGCAGATCCCCCTCAAGGAGAGGCCATCTGGGCAGAGGCTGGGGAAAGGCAAGGTGCTGTCAAGAGACTATACTCTAAGCCTTCCACCAAGGCCCGGCAGGAGGCTTCGATGATGTTGGTGGAAACTCCCACCGTGGTCCAGCGGCGGTGGCCATCGCTGAACTCCACCAGCACCCGCGTTTTTGCCGAGGTGCCGGCCCGCCCATCCAAGATGCGCACTTTGTAGTCGGCCAGGTGAATCCCTTCCAGTTGGGGGTAGAACTCCAGCAAGGCTTTGCGCAGCGCCCCATCCAAAGCCGCCACCGGCCCATTGCCTTCCGCTGCCGTTACCCGCGTCTGCCCTTGCACCGCAATCTTCACCGCCGCCAAGGACTGCACATCCCCCGCCTCACCACTGGGATCCCAGTCTTTGCTGCTCCAGTCGGAGCGGGTAGTGGTGCTGACATTAAAGCTAAGCACCTCAAATGGATGCAAGCGCTGACCTAACAGCTCCCGCACCAGCAGCTCAAAGCTGGCCTCAGCCGCCTCAAACTGATAGCCCTGCAGCTCCAGGGTCTTCAACCGCTCTAGGATCAAGCGGGCTTGGGGATCTGACTTGTCCAGCCGGATCCCGAAGCCGGCCACTTTGCTGAGGATATTGCTCAGCCCCGCTTGTTCCGAAACCACGATGCGCCGGCAGTTGCCCACCTGCTCCGGGGCAATGTGCTCGTAGGTGAGGGGGTTTTTCTGGACGGCGCTAACGTGGATCCCGCCCTTGTGGGCAAAGGCCGACCGGCCCACAAAGGGGGCATGGTCATCCGGAGCCAGGTTGACCACCTCGCTGATGGCGCGGGAGATCTCCGTCAGGTGTTGCAGCTTCCCTTCCGGCAGACAGCGGTAGCCCAGCTTTAGTTGCAGGTTGGGGATGACGCTGCACAGGTCGGCGTTGCCACAGCGCTCCCCATAGCCGTTGATGGTGCCTTGCACCATGCGCGCCCCCGCCTGGACTGCCGCCAGGGCATTGGCCACAGCAGTGCCGGAATCGTTGTGGGTGTGGATCCCCAGGGGCAAATGCCCCAGGTGATGGGACTCGGCCAAGACGGCTGCGGTGATGGCGGCAATCTCGGGGGGCAGGGATCCGCCGTTGGTATCGCAGAGAACCAGCCACTCTGCCCCCGCTTCTGCCGCCGCCACGAGGGTTTGCAGGGCGTAGTCGGAGTTATGGCGATAGGCGTCGAACCAGTGCTCAGCATCGTAGATCACCCGTCGCCCCTGGGAGCGCAAATAGGCGATGGTATCCCGGATCATGGCCAGGTTTTCGGCCAAGGTGGTGCCCAGCCCCTCAGTCACATGCAGATCCCAAGACTTGCCGAACACCGTCACGTAGCGGGTGCCCGCTGCCAAGATGGCCTGCAGCAGGGGGTCGTCAGCCGCCCGCCGCCCCGGCTTGCGGGTGGAGCAAAAGGCCACCAGCTCCGCCTGCTCCAGAGGCTCTTCCCGCAGTTGCCAGAAAAACTGCACATCCTTGGGATTGGCCCCCGGCCAGCCCCCCTCGATAAACGGGATCCCCAGGCGATCCAGCAGCTTGGCGATCTGGATCTTGTCTTGCAGTGATAGCGATAGCCCCTCCCGCTGCGCCCCATCCCGCAGGGTGGTGTCGTAGAGGGTGACGGCAACCGGAGAATTGGCGTCAGTCTTCATACCGCATCAGCTTTTTGTAAAAGGCAGTGGTGAAATCCGGCGGTTGTCCACGCTGCACCAGTGTTACGACATCGATTAGGTAATCCACAAACTCGTAGTTGGCGATGGAGAGCTGGTAAGTGAGCTCAGCATCCTGATCGAAGATCACTTGCACCACGGTCAGATCGGAGGGCAACGGCGACGTGTGCCAACTGGCCAGGAAACGCACAGGTTTGTCTCCCTCGATGGCCCTCTGTCCTTCCAGGCTGCCTTTTTTGTAGAGGCCCACCGCAAGAGCTAGGTGTTGCCGGCGCGCGACGGCGTAATAGGGCTGATAGATGGCTACTTCTGCCGGAGCGGCAGGTTCAAGTTGCAAAGCCATGGCGGCAAGAGGAGAGAACCGTTGATTGCAGTAGAGAACCCAACAGAAGGCCCACTGCGATCTAGCCTACCGCGTTGGTGGGCCACTGGCCTAGGGATAGATTGACCTCATTGTCTCCTACATACCGGTCAGAGTATAGTAAAGTGGATACCCAAATCTAGTTTCGACTCTGAAACAGTGTCTGCTCTGTCTACCCAGTACCTCTCTGTAAGGGAAGCTTCAGAAATCTTAAACTGCTTAGAACAATAGGTGCGGCGACTACTCCGAGGCGGCGAAATCAGCAGGGAAAAATCGGCAGTCAGTGGACTGTAGCATCAGAGTTTGCAGAGAACTACTGCGTTAAGAGAGTAAGGTACAGACTCAAAAGTAACCGATCACAGTTGACGCTCGTTTAGCTAGCCTCAGCTAAAAATCCTGAGTTTTTTCTGGCTGTATGGGTCTAGAAGAAGACATTCAGGTAATACTTGCTTGTGAAGTTGATCCAGCCACTTACGGTGTTCTGCCGTAAGTTTGGGAATCCGAGCGCTGATAACGGTACTGACAATCATGCCAGCGATTGTCTTTGTAGACTTCAATACTCATTTCGAAATTCTATTTTCGTAGCCATTATTATACCTCTTTATCCACTTTTCAGCCACCTCCTTCTCTTTTCTGGCATTTATCTCCGAACAAAGTTCTGGGTCTCTGTAGCAGGCTCTAAGAATAGTTCGGTGGGCCTCAAGAGTTTGCCGATTCTTTTGAGAGAGGGTAATTTCAAAAAATTTTAGAAGTTCTTCCTCGAAGTTATTGCGAATGATATCGTTGAGGGTAACAGGTATCTCAGGTCTCTCCCGTAGCTCATAGCAATCGGCTTAGGTACCTAATATCGAAACTGGGCAGCGGGATATCCTT
>NZ_JANSIY010000056.1:0-16419 GCF_047462295.1 Synechococcus sp. H60.3
GCCAAGCGAGATGGTCAATCTACGAGTCAGGAGTTCACTTTCTTGTTTTTCTTTTAGGGAGCAGAAACGAGATAGCGTTTTCCAACATGTTGTGGTAGTTTAGTAATGAATCTCAGATTCTGGACTCATACTAGGTTCGACCACACCATACCTAGATTATGGACGGGTAGGTCAAGAAAGCACGAACTCGGGCCGATAAAACTGCAGCTCCGCCTGTGCTTCTTGGGCCATCTGTTCCCGGTAGGCCAGAGGGGCAATCACTTCGCCGTTGGGTCGCCAGTCCCGCAGGCGCATGGTGAAATTGGTGTCTCCCACCCGCACATAGGCGCGGAAGTAGCGGTCGCTGGCTGGCCTCTGCCGGAGAATGTGCAGGATCTTTTCCCGTTCCCCCGCATCGGCTACCTCCCGCTGTACCAAAGCCGGGATCCGCTCGTAGTCAATGGGTTGGAAGGTGGGGTGGCGCACCGTGTTGTCCACGTAGCGGCGGGCAAACTCCGGCGCAAAGCGCAAAATCAAGAGCGCCTTGGGCAGATAGAAATCAGATCCCCAGGCCTCTTCCCAGGCCGCTTGCACCTCCTCAGGAGTGGGCAAGTTCCCTTGCTTCTGGCGGGCCAAGAGTTCCGGCGGCACCGTAGGGTCAGACCAGGGCACCACTGTCAGGCGAGGCGAGCGAATGCGATCCAGGCGAAAATTGTGCCAGCCCAGGGATCCGGCAGCCTGCGGGAGCTGACCAAAGGCCGCCAAATACTTGGCGCGGCGGGCATAAAACAGGCAAACCGGGTAGGTGAAAACCCTTTGGATCCCGTGCTGGCGGGTTTCATAATCAAAGCGGATCAGCCCTGCCGCCGGTTTTGTCCAGAAGGCCTCTAGCTGGTTTTGGTATTCGTCCACCCGCTCCTGCTGTTCGTCGGAGAGGATGTATTCAAACCAGACAAAGAGCCGCCGCTGCCGGTGTTGATGACCTCTCCAGATATCGTCCAGCAACACCTGCACGTCGGGATGCACAAAGGCCACGTCGCTGAGGACGTGGTAGATCTGCTCAAGCTGGCCACCCGACAACGTCAAGGCCGAGGCAGCCGTCGGCAAGGAGGGGCGATCCCCGGCGGCGCGGCAGCGAAAGTTATCTCTTCGCCTGGAGTTGGCCTCGATTGGCTGCAGCCAGCCCCGAGCGGCCAGGTAGTCCAGCTCTTTGCGCAGGGTGCGGTGGGTCTTGAAAAAGGGCCTGGTAGCCAGCAGCGTCTCCAGATGGGGAACTTCGGCTTTCAAGACGGCCACCAGGTCGGGATCCTTTAGCCAAAAGCTCAGGGGCTTCTGGCAAATGCAGCCGGGATCCGGGCAGGAGATCCCGTGGGACAAATCCTGCTTGGGGTGGTGGTTCGAGAAGAGGCGATCCCGAAGGTGGGTGTAGCCAAAGGTCTGCGGCAGATCCGGCCAGCGGTTTTCGCCATAGAGGCACTGGAGCAGCACCCACAGACGCACCGCCCGCTCCAGGCGCTCTGGCAACTGTCCGCCCGCCAGCCAGCGCAACACCTCCACCGTCAGAGGCAGCTCGTTCATCTCCTCTCTCTCCTCCAAAGCCAGCCCCAGCGCAGGGCCCGATCCCTCCACTCCTACTCTGCCAACAATTGGAAGCTCCCGATTCCAATCTTTTCCATACTGGAGCCAGTCTGTTGTCATTTCGTCCCCATTGCTATGGCTGCTGTAGTACTGCAGTTGCGGTCTGGCTATCTGGCCCATTGGCCGCAGAAACCCCATCTTGGCGGGCTATCGTTTCAGGTCATTGAAATCGAGTTGACCCGGCCGGATCGGCTGGTTTTCCCGGAAGACCTGGCCCAACTGCGCCTGCCTCCTGGGATCGATACCCGCTTGGGAGTGGTGCTGAGCGGGCGCGCCCCCATTTGGCTCTACGGCTGGTTGGTGCATGAGTGCCACTTCACCCGCTGGGTGGCCTGCTACGACCCGCGACTGGGGGCAGTGGTGGTCTCCAGCCACAGCCCAGAGGTGCAGGTGGGCGAGATCATCCCCTGGGTGCAGGGCAGGCCAGGCTCAGAATTGGCGGCGGCAGTGATGGTGGTGGGCCCTCCGGATAGCGGTAAAAGCCGCCTGGCCCGCGCTCTTTTCGAGGCCCTGCTGCCCCAGGATCCCAACGTTTATCTACAGCGGGCCCACTGGGATGGGGAAGGAAATTGGACGTTGGATCTGCCGCCGGAAGAAGCCAAAATCCTCAAGCACCGCTACCGGGGACGCTTGACCCCTGAATTTTTCAGCTTCCACGCCCAGGCCATCCTCGCCCTGCGCCAACAAAAAAGCTTGGTGATCGTGGACGTGGGCGGCAAGGTGGATCCCCACAAGCAGCCGGTCCTGGAAGCCTGCTCCCATTACCTCTTGGTCAGCCGGGATCCGGCGGCCATTCCCCTCTGGCATGAGTTTTGTCGGGATCGGGGCAACCTGCGGTGTGTGGCTGTCCTGCACACGGGCCCCTGCCAGGAAGATCTGCCCAGGGATCCCAACCAACTGGAGCTGTGCTGGGATCCCGCCTCTCCGCTGCCCGCCGAGCTAGTGCGGGCGGTGCGAGGCTTGGTCGACTCGGCAGGATAACTTGCAGGGGGAGCGCGCTGTCGGCCCCTCAACGGGCTGTATCGCTAGGGGCATTGCCGAGGCGTTTTTCGGCGGCGTGCCAGACAAGATTGCCTCCAAAACCCTGGCCGTTTCAGACGAGCGGCTGTGCGGCATTGTACGGGAGTTGCAAGCAAGGTTTGTGGATCGGCGAGCCAGAGCTTCCATCACGTCGGATGGATCCCGTCAAGCCCCGAGAGCCTCCTTGGCCGCATACATAACCTCTAGAGTGATCTCGGTCAATCCCCGCTCGCAGGCAAATTTTTCGGTGTTGCGCTTCACCTTGCCCCGCACAAAGCCGGGCACCTTGTTCAGCTCTGCCTGGGCTTCCCGCGTCCAGATGAGATCGGAATTGGCGCTCAGGCTCTTGTGGATCACTTCTTTGGTGTCGTGGCCGCCGAAGACCTCCAGCAGGTGATCCTCCATGCCCAGGGTAAAGGAGTTGTAGATTAAGTCCACAACTTGGTTGGCGCCCTCGTAGCCCAAAAAGGGCTTGTAGCCAATGGGAAAATCCTGCACATGGATGGGCGCGGAGATCACCCCACAGGGGATCCGCAGCCGTTTGCCCACATGCCGCTCCATCTGGGTGCCGAAGATAGCAGCAGGCTCCGCCTGGGCAATGGCATCGGCCACACGGGTGTGATCCTCCGTCAGCAGCACCTGATCGCAATACCCGCCCACCTCCGCCTGAAACCACTCGCCATCGTAGGTGCAATAGCTGCCCGCCCAGACCACGTGGATCCCCATCTCGCGGGCCAGGATCTTGGTGATCGCTGCCGCATGGGTGCAATCCCCAAAAACCACTGCCTTTTTGCCGGTCAGGTTTTGGCAATCGATGGAGCGGGAGAACCAGGCCGCCTGGGAAACATGTAGGGTCTGCTCCTGGATGTAGGGCTCGTAGTCCACCGGGATCCCTTGCTCGTTGAGAACCTGCTGGATTTGGCGGATGAAGCGGGCTGTTTCCACCACTCCCATGGGGGTGATCTCCACGTAGGGCGTGCCAAACTGCTCCTGCAAGTAGCGAGCTGTCATCGGCCCCAGTTCGCGGTAGGGCACCACGTTGAACCAGGCCCGCCCCAGATGCTTGAGATCGTGGACGCTGGCCCCCTGGGGGATCACCAAGTTAAGGTCGATACCCAGATCCCGCAGCAACTTTTTTAACTCCCGCAGATCGTGGGCGTGGTGAAAGCCCAGGCTGGAGATGCCGAGGATGTTGCAGGAAGGACGTTCTGTCTTCTGGGGTAAGCCGTCCAATTCGCCGCTTTTGCGGGCTTTGTTGATGTAGAACTCCACAATCTGCTGCAGGGTGCGATCGGCGGCCTGCAACTCGTTGACCCGGTAGTGGTTGACATCGGCCAGCAGCACGTCGCAGCGGCTGGCCAACTGCGCCTGCCGCACAAAGTGATGCAGATCCTCCTGCAAAATGCTGGAGGTGCAGGTGGGGGTGACGACAATCAAATCCGGCTGCTCCTCGCCATCTTTGCGGACGATGTTGCGAATCACCTTCTCGTCCGATCCCCGCGCCAACACCTGCCGGTCAACGACGCTGGTGGTTACCGGGGTAAAGTCCCGCTCCCGCTCCAACATGGAACGCATCACGTTGAAATAGTCGTCCCCCAGGGGAGCATGCATGATGCTGTGGACATTTTTGAAGGAACTGGCCACTCGCAGCGTGCCGATGTGGGCGGGGCCAGCATACATCCAATAGGCCAATTTCATAAGCAGCCTCTGAAGAAAGACCGAGTAAGAAGAGGAGATCCCCATCCCCTGCCCGCTTCTCACTCGCTGGGAACCTCTCCTGGAATTGTAGAGTGCCCAGCAGCCGGGATCCCTTGCTCGTTATCTCCTGTAACTCTCGACAACAACATCTTGAGAAAATATTGATCATAAAGAAAAACAATGCTTCAAGGTAACTTTTGGTGCGGGGATCCCTCTACCATAGGCCCAAGCTCTGTTCCATCCTGGAAATAGGGACAACAGCCTTGAGCTGGATCCCCAAGCCCTGGCAGCTCGCCAGCCAAGGCGGTCAATTCTGTAGTTTTTGTTGCAGGTTAACTTTTGAATACAAAATGTGTACCTCTACAAACTTGAGCAGAGATTTTGTGTTACCCAGGCAAGTTTCTGGCCGCGGAAGGCAGACTGAGTCTGGAGAGAAACGCCTTCCTGTTTCTCTAGATACAAACCCGGGCAGGAGAGCATGACTGCTGCAGAGAGCGAACACCCTTGAGGTGTTGAGGTGAAAGCTTATGGGCTCTACCACGATTTCTTGGCAACGTGCGCGCAAAGCTTCAGAGGAGCAAATGGATTCCATGACTTCCACGTACTTCAAGCCTGCGGCTCACCTGCGCGACTGGCTGCAGGCGCCCTTGCAACCAATTCGAGCGGCAATTGACAGCATTGAAGTTGGGGATCCCCGGCTGGCCCACTTTTTGTGTCGGTGGATCCCGGCTCGCTGTCCTTTCGAGCGAGATGTGGTGCTGTTTGGCCACAAAATAATGCACATCCCACCGATGTGCAAGCTCAACCCCTTCTACGATCAGGTGGTAGGGCTGCGCTTCCGGGCTTTGTCGTTCTTGGCAGAACAGGGAGAAGACATCAGCCGCTATCTCTAGATTGGCTCTTGGTTTAGATGGTACTTCACAGATATTCACGGGACATAGATTGCTTCTTTTTCTATCAATGGATGGAGTTCGGGGCGCAGAGCCTTGTCGGTGACAAGGTCTAAGGAGCATCCAAGTTTATCTTCCAAGTAGAAGAGCAGACTCAAGTAATGCTTGGAGTCGGCTTTACCCATAAATTCAACTAGGATATCGATGTCGCTGCCGGCTTGATCCTCGCCACGAGCGGTTGAGCCAAACAGGGCCAGTCGCCGCACGCCAAACTGCTCTTAAATCTCGGCAAATTGCTCGCCGAGCAATTGTAATACTTGTTGTTTCCTCATGGTTGGGCAGATTGGATCACTCACTTGTCAACTCTCTAAGGGGGAACGCAGGTTGGCCGCTTGTTTCGATCTTCCAGGCTCACACAGGTAGGTGTTTATTCTAGCTATCTTTAGGAGTCACGGAGTCCGGTTCAAGGGATCCCTGGCCGTCCAAAAGCCGTTGAAAAACTATGGCCACTTCAACCTAGGTTAAGACAGTCTCCAAGCGGTTCTCGCCACTACCCAAGCACTCGGCGCCGCTGCCCTCATCCCCGGCCCCTCTCCCACCCTCCCCCCCGGCCCCTCTCCCCAAGGGAGAGGGGAGTTGGGGAGAGTGCTCTGCGCGCATTCGCGACAGTGTTGCGTAGCAATAACGATGTAACATAGTGTAACATAACAAACCGTAGTCTGGCTGGGGCGGATCCCGTCAAAAGCGAGTCTCGAACTCGATGGCAATGGCGTTGTTGCCCTCGAGGTCGGTGCTGGCGCGGGTGAGGGTTTGTTCGTTGAGGCGGTAGCGGGCGCTGTAGCGGGTGGGCTGAAAGGGATCCGTCAGGTTGCGCTGCACCGAGAGGGAAGTGGCGGGCCCCAGATCGCGGGCCACTTCCAGGGCCAGGCCCACCGAGGAACGTCTGGGGGCACGGGTATCGACCTGGGGGACGGGGCTGAGGCGAACCTCATCCAAGCCGAGGGTGTCCCGCAGCGTCTCCACCACATCGTTGAGTAGGGCTGTTCCCGCCAGTCCGGCCACCCCGGCTTCTGGATTGAGTTGGGCCAAAGCTGTTCCCCCCAACAGGGCGACAATCTCTTCTGGGGAGCGGCTGGGACTGCTAGAAAGCGTCAAAACCCCGTTGCGGGGATCCGCAGCCGCAAGCTGGCTGGCCCGTCCGTTGACAGTGGCCAAGATCTCGATGCTCTGCTGGGATCCCGGTAGGGTGCGGTTGGTCTCAAAAGGAGAGAGCTCCTGGGGAAAGCGATACACCTCGAAGGCTTGGGTCACCAGGCGCAGGTTTAAAAAAGGATCGAAGGGGTTGTCTAGGTCAAAGGTGGCGGTGTTGGGGCGGGAGCGATCCAGGCGAAAGTTGGCAATGGGCAGGCTGACGCGGCCTCGCTCCAGGGCAATGGTGCCCGCCGGACGTAGATCTTGGGGAGTGCCAAACAGGCGCAAGCTGCCGCTGGCGTTGAACTCAAATAGGTTGGGGCGCTGCACGCGGATCCCAGGCCCCAAGACCAGCTCCAACCCGTTCAGCCGCGGCTGCCAGAAGGGATCTACCTGAGTCGCGTCTGTAGGAGCTGCCGCTTGGCGCGGGCTGACATCGACGATTCCATCGGAGATCTCTAGGTGTCCCTCCATCAGAGGCCGCAGCAGCAGGCCGCCCACCGTCACCTCTCCTTCCAGGCGGCCTGTGTAGAGGTTGGGCAGGTTGAGCTGGATCCCTTGCAGTTGCAGCGTTAAGGGTGGCGCGGTCTCGTCCCTCTGCAGGGCGCCGCGGGAGTTGACGGGCAAAAAGCCGTTGGCCAACAGGGATCCGCCCCCCAACTGGCCCCGCAGCTCCCGCACCTCCAATTGGTGGAGGTTAAAGACAATTTGGCCGGTCAGGTCGGTGATGGGCTCCGGCAGGGCGGCCAGTTTGAGGATCCCGGAGCTAAGGCTGAGGTTCCCCTGCAGGCTGGGCTCTCGCAAGGTGCCGCGGATGGCCAGCTCCAGTTGGCTTTGGCCGCCCTCCCAGCGCACCTGGTCGGTGAAGAGGTTGACCAAGCGCAGGCCGCCATTCTCGGCTTGCAGGCTGAGGTCGATCTGATCCGAGGCGGCCCGCACCTTCGCAAAGGGCAGGGTGTAGGGCACCAGGCCAGAGAGGCGGATCGGCTCGTCGCCGTTGGCCAGCAGGGCGCCTTCCAAGCGCAGTTGTCCCTGGTGGTAGTCAAATTGTCCCCCCACCTCCTGCAGCGGCACCTGGTTGATCTGGGCGTTCACCACCGTCAGGGAACCGCGGGCAAGGGGATCCCGCAGGTTACCTGCCAGCTCCACATCCAGGTTGAGATCCCCTTGGAGTTCCAGCCCATCCGGCAGGAAGCGATCCAGCAAAGCCAGAGGAAACCCTTGAATTTGCAGGGATCCCGACTGTTCCTCCAGGCCCAACTTGCCGGTGAAAAGGGCTTGGCGTTCCCCACTGCGCAACAACAGCGGCTGCAACACCACCGCCCCCTCGACCAGGCTGCCGCTGGCGGTGAGGCTTTCAACACCAAACTCCTCCGCTTGCCAATTCTGGCCCTCCAGGTGAAAGCTGACGCTGGGCCGGTTGAGGTTGCCGACGAGGCTGACGCTGGCCTGAAATTCCCCCCGCAAGCTGGTGGGCGGCGGGATGCGGGGATCCATGCGGCTGGCCAGGGCCTCCAGGTGGGCAGCCAGGATCTGGGCGTAGTATTCTAGCTGCTCCCAGAGGGGATGGTTGGGCAGACCAACCGGATCCGTCCGCAGCACCGCGGCAGGGCCCAAAGGTGGCAGCCGAAAACCGCGGCTGGTGATATCGCTCCACTTCCGCCACTTGAAAGTAGAAATGATATCTTCCAGGCGACCCCGGCGGGTGCTGATCTGCAGGTCGATTTGGGGAACGGGAGCCGCCGAGGTGGGATCCAGAGAGGTCGCCGGCAGCTCTAAAGTACCGCTGGCGGTGTAGAGGCTCTGGAACAGCTCCAGTTGGGCTTGGGCAAGGGTCAGACGAGCGGGGCGAGAGTCGTCTCCAGGGTGGTAAGCGAAATCCACTGCAAGGCCCTGCGCCTCGAGATTGCCCAGTCGCAGCCCCTCGACCGCAGCTTGACCTTGAGCAGCGCCACTGGCCAGGTCAAGCGCCACCTCCCCATCGAGGGTTCCCTGCAAGCCGGCCCATGCTCCAGCAGCCACCCCCCCCAGCCAAGCTAGTGGCAAGCGGTTCGCCACCACCTGCAGCTCATCTCGCTGTCGTTGGCCGCGCACTTCCGCCTCGCCCCGCCGCAGCTCGAACTGCAAGGGCCGAAACTGGGGATCCAACTGCAGCGCCAGCCGCTCCCGCGTCCCCGCTAGCTCCACCGTCGTCCCCTGGCTAGACCAGCTAAAGGGCCCAGCCAAGTCGGCAAAGGCTACCTCCCCCACCTGCAAGCCGCGCAACTGGGCCTCCCCCGTCACCTGTAACTCCTCCAGGGAGCCGCGGAGCTGCCCGGATCCCTGCAGCACTCCTGCCACCCTCGGCGGCAGGCCGGGTACTTCTGCCAGGGGGATCCCGTCAGCGGCAAAGTTCAGATCCAGGGATCCCACCTGCAGCGTCTGCGGGTCTACGGGGATCCGTCCCTCTAGCCTGGCCAAGCGGGTGGTGCCGGCCAAGATCTCTGCCTGCTGGATACGCAGGTCAGATCCTTCCCAAGCTACCTGGCCGCGGATGCCGTCAACCCATGGCCATCCCCTCTCTCCCAAAGGCTGGGACAGGGCTAGCGACCCTTGCGCTCGCAACGCCGCCAGGAAACCCACCTCCGCCGCCTCCGCCGTGTTCATCTGCGCCATCAGTTCCCCGGAGAGGGATCCCGGCCACTGGGGGTTAAAAAAGGCCAGCGGCAGATCCTGGGGAGCCAGCCGCGCCTGGAGTTGCCCTGCCGCCCACCTTCCCGCCACCTGGGCCCGGCCCCCGCCCAGCTCCAACACGGCCTGCGGCACCTCCACCGCCCAGCCCCCCGCCTCGGGCAAGATCTGAAGCTGTCCTCTGCCGGCAATCTCTCCCCCTTGGGTTTCCCAGGTGGCCTCCACCTGGGGCCGGGATCCCGTCAGCGCCACCTGTACCTGAGCACTTACCGGCCCCGCCCAGGGCAGCTCGCCCCGCCGCGGCAGGTTGAGGTCGTAGAGGGCCAGCACCTGCTCCACGTCGGCCCCGCTGACCTGCAAATTGAACTGGCCCGCCAAGCCGGCAGCCCATTGCAGTTGTCCGGATCCCTGGATGCGTCCGCCGGCGGCCTTCAGGTCAATTTCCTCAAAGGCCAAGGTCTGGTCGGCCCAGCGGAAGCCAAAAGCATATTCCGGCACCGCCAGGCGATCCACCTGCCCCGGCGAGATCCCTTGCAACTGCCCTTGGATCTGCGGCCCCTTGAGCGGCCCAGTAACCGCCAGGGATCCCGCCACCACCCCTGCCGCCGCCACCGGCAGCTCAAAGTTGAAAGTCTCCTGGATTTGCTGCCAACTGGCTGGAGCCATGACAGCTTGCAGATTGAACCCCTCGTTGTCGCCGAAGGCAATGGAGCCGTTGAGATCCCCGAAAGAGAGCTGGCCAAAGCGACCGCTCACCCCCTGCAGATCCAGCTCCTCTAGGGTAAAGCGAACAGAGCCCTTCACCTCTTCAAAAGGATGCGGCAACCTCTCCAACCCCAGCCGCGCCTGCTGAACCTGGGCTTGCCCCGTCAACTCCCAAGGGCGTTCTCCGCCCCAGAGGACTTGCAGATCCAGACTGGTCTCCCCTTCCACCTCGGTCAAGGGCGCCGCCGGCAAGACGCTGGGCAGCAGCTCCAAAGGCAGACGCTGGGCGGCCAGCGTCACCGCGCCAGAAGCCTGGGCGAAATCCGCCACCCCCCTAAGCTGCAAGGGATACCCTCCTTCCCTCTGCAGAGGACGCAGCCGCGCCGAGAGCTGGAAACTGGCCCGATCCCCTCCCCCCGGCGGAGCACTCAGCCACACCTGCACCTGGCCCTGCAGATGGTCAAACTGGCGCCGCTCCCCCACCAAAGGGATGGCCGTCAGGGATCCCTCCTGCAAACGGACGTTCAGCCCCTGCAAGGGCAGGGATCCCTCCCCTTCTGGAAGTTGAAACTGCACATCTGCCCAGCCGCGATCCAGCGTTTCCATCAGCAGCAACTGGGGCCGGTTCAGGGTAATGTTGAGCACCCACTCGCCTGTTTGTAGCCAGGTCCAAAAGTCGGGGCTGAGGTCGATAGAGCCGATGCTGGCCAAATGTTCGATGTGGCTTTCTCCCAGCCTCACCTGCCAAGGGGCCACAAACCTTACCTCCCCCAATTCCACCCGCCGGCGCATCGCCTGCGAGAGGGTTTCTTCTACCTGGGGCAGCACCTGATTTTGAAGATACGCCCCGATTCCCCAGGCGGCGCCCAAGGCAGCAGCCGTCAAGCCCAAACCCAGCCCCGCCCCCACCCCAATCCAGGTCTTGGAGGAGAGGGGAAATCGTTGCTCTTTCTCGCGCTGATCTTCGCCCAACACCCACCCTCAGGGATCCGAACCACCCCAGTTGGGAAGCCCTGTTTGGCCCGCAGGCCGGCCTCCTCTGAAATAGGGGAAGCTGCCCCCATCCTACCCAAGGACTCCCGGCCTGCCACGAGGGGACAGAGAGAAGAGATCCCTGCCCCCAGCCGCAATCCCCTGCCCGCGGAAAAATACCGTCTCGCCCGCAGGGATGCTAAGCTATCTCCACGCCCGAGATCGGGCCTCCATCTTCTGTCGAGATAGACAAAAGGAGAAAAGCCATTCCGGAACCTCTGTCTCTGACGGTCAGCTTGCGCGGCAGCCACGAAGCGCTGCAAAACTGCCAGGTCTTTTACCTGACGGGCCTTCTGGATGCCTTTTCTGAGCCGGTCTTTGTTAAGGTGGTCACCAAATACTTAGAAGAGGGATCCCCCAACCTTATCCTGGATTTGACGGGGATCGACTTCATCGATAGCTCCGGCGTCGGTGCCCTGGTGCAATTGGCCAAGCTGGCACAGGGCCGTGGAGGTATCTTTCAGGTGGTGAGCAACCCCCGCGTCACCCAAACCGTGAAACTGGTACGGCTAGAAAAGTTTTTGTCCTTGCGCAACTCTCTGCAGGAAGCCTTGGATCGCCTGAGGGAGGAAGGCACGGGCAATCCAGAAACCACCTGATACATGGGCCTGGGAACTTTTTGGGGGATCAGTGCTGGAGCCGGGGATCCCGAGTGGCTGACCCTCAAAGCAGCCCGCATCCTCGGCGCCGTCCGCTGGGTGGCCTGCCCTCAGAACGCCATCGGCCAGCCGGGTTTAGCCTATCAAATCGTGCGCCCCTGGCTGCGACCGGAACAAACCCTATTGCCGTTGCATCTGCCCTTTGTTACCCAAGTTGAGCTTCTGCAGGCGGCCTGGCAAGCGGCTGCCGAGCAGCTGGCCCCGCTTCTAGAACGGGGTGAGGATGTGGCCTTTGTGTGTGAAGGAGATGTGGGCCTCTACAGCACCTTTGCCTACCTGGCCCAGGCCCTGCAGCAGCGGATCCCTGACTTGCCCATCCAGGCCATACCGGGGGTGTGCTCTCCCCTGGCTGCCGCCGCCGCTCTCGGATCCCCTTTGGCGCTCGGCTCCGAGAAATTGGCGATCCTACCCGCTCTTTTTGCCCTGGCGGAGCTGGAGGCGGCCTGTGCCTGGGCAGACGTGGTCGTGCTGATGAAAGTGGCCCCTGTCTATCCTCAGGTTTGGCAGTGGTTGGCGGCAAGAGGTTGGCTGCAGCAGGCCAGCTTGGTGGTTTGGGCCGGTTGGCCGCAGCAAGTTCTCTTCCCCACCCTAGAAGAATTGGCCGACTATCGCCCCCCCTACTTTTCCCTGCTAATCCTGCACTCTCGGCCCCGGAATTGAAGTTCTCCCCGACACCCTTCTGAAGTGGGAGGCCCACTGAAGCCGGGTCGAGTGGCCTCGGTTAAATCCTCGGCTGAGCTGGGGACCCAGCCCCCCTGCTTTCTGAAAAGTTTCTAAAAAGTAGACCTTGCTTCTGGAAAAAGGCAGAGGATCCGACTGCAAGATCTACTGGAGACCTATGTTGAAGAAATATGGGAAGGACGATTAAAGAAATGACCTAGACTGTTAAGAACAGTTGCCAGCCATTGTAGAGGGATTTGACCCAAGCTAGATTAGAGATGTGGTGATTCAAGCAAGGAGGATAATATCTCAGCTTCATCTCAAAGGCGAGACACCAGCCTGCAATCTGCTCAAGCTCAAAGCTCCCTGTCGGTCAACGTTTTGATCCAATCTCATACGAACTTCCGATCCGTTGCGCCGGCAGGTTTCTATAGCAAGTGGTTGTCTTGCCCAGCGGGGCACCTGGCACCTACGACAGGTTTTCCTCCAAGGAAGGGACATGGGAGCTAGATCAAATAGCGGTCGGGTCTGTTGAGGTTAGCCGCTGCAACGATAAGAGGTCGTTTACCTCTGGTGAGATGGCAAGATGGCAAGCGGTTTTACCGGTTGAGGAGGTGCTGGCCTGCTATTTCGAGTCTCCGTTTAGGATCAGGGAAGAGGTGGAAAACCGATGCTCGGTTGGGTTCAGGTGCCCCCCCCCTGCAGACTCTGGCGAATCACGACTCTGCTCAGGAGGTCAAGGGCTGCGGGCTTTAGCAATTTTGGGTTCGCCCAGTTCATAGTTTCACTCTCGCTTGGAGGAGGTTTTTATGCTTGCCTTTCTCTCGAAAATTGCTAGAGCAGTTATCCGCGTGTTCACGCCTGCCAAGTCTGATCTGATTGAAGTAGGTTACCAGCCCATTACCGATGATGTCTATCGTGTCAAAGGCTCAGCTCGCTATGCGGGTGAGCTGTAGGGCACAGTGCGAGAGCGGGTCAGGTTTTGGCGCTTCAACACTCGGGAGCAGAGCTTCAAAAGTTGGTTCGTCAGGTAGCTGTTCCACTTTCCCCGTCGATTGAGCAGTTGAACTCATCAAAAGGAGGAGGGTGAGCTCGGAACAATCGAATAGAAGCTCCAACAAGTGAAGGGATAGCGAAGTTTGGGTGCAGGTGACCTGCATCAGGGTGGGTAGTTTCCCCCCACTTAGGTTTTACTGGTTCAGTGGCGGTGCCGCTGGGGTTGCCGCCACTTCTTGTTGGTTGCGAGTTGCGTGCAGCTTCTCTGCGAAAATAGCAAGGACGCTTGCAACAGATGCTTGAGCGCCCTGTTTTCCTCTGTGTTGCCCTCCCTCGTGGTCTATCCCGTCACACTGGGTGATCTGGATCCCGTGGCGGAGGTTCTCGCCCAGGTGTTTTATCCGCCTTTGGGTCTGCAGGGCTGGCTTTACCCGATTCACAAGCTGGGCATCCGCCAAGATTTGTGCCTCAAGCTGGCGGCCAGGGATCCGCACTACTGCTGCCTGGCGGCGGCGGTGGGATCCGAGGTGGTGGCCACTGCTGAGATCTCCTTGCGGGCCATGGCCCATGGCAAGTATCCCTATCTTTCCAACTTGGCGGTGTTGCCCGCTTGGCGGCGGCGCGGGATCGCGCGGCAGCTTTTGCTCAGCGCCGAAGGCGTGGTGCAAGGTTGGGGCTATCGCCAGTTGTATCTGCACGTGGTGGAAGACAATCTGCCCGCCCGGCAGCTCTACGCCCAACTGCGCTACACTCCCATCCAGCGCACCTCTCAACTTTGGCGGTGGCTGGGGATCCCACCCCAGCTTTTGCTCTGCAAGTGGCTGCTGTGAAGTTATGTAAACTAGAGTTAGGGAGCTGGAGAGATGTTGCCGTGATTGTCAAAAAAGTGGCCAGGATCGGGCGCTGGCTGGGCCTGGCAGGGTTGTTTGCGGTTTTGCTGGTGAGCTTTGTAGGTGTCCAGTCCGCCTTGGCCCAGTGGGGCACCACTCCCCTGCCGGAGATCGGGGCGCCGGCGCCGGAGTTTGAGCTGCCGGATCAGTCGGGCCAGGTGCGGCGGCTGGCGGATTTTCGCGGCGAGTGGGTGGTGCTCTACTTCTATCCCCGCGACTTCACTTCCGGCTGCACGATCGAGGCCCGCCGCTTTCAGCAGGATCTGCCCAAGTTTCAGGCTCTGGGGGCACAAATTGTGGGCGTAAGCGCCGACTCGGTGGACTCCCACCGGCGGTTTTGCACAGCAGAGGGGCTGCAATTTCCTTTGCTTTCGGATCCTGAGGGCACCGTTAGCCGCGCCTACGGCTCCTGGATGGGGGAGATGGCTCTGCGCAACACTTTTTTGATCGACCCCGACGGGATCCTGCGGGCCATCGACCCAATTGTCAACCCCTATCGGCACAGTGCCGAGGTTTTGGCCCAATTGCAAGAGCTTACCCAGGCCGGCTAGTCCTGTGGGCCAAAGGTCTGCTCGAACTCTTGCAGCAGCTCGTCGATTTCCTCGAGGGCTTGATTGACATCGACCCGCAAGCTGCCCAGGTCTGGCTTTTCCAAAAGCTTGACCAAAGCTGGCCGGCGCTCACGAATGCGCTTGATACGCTCTTTTAAGGCGGCAATTTCGGCTGCGTCCATGGCTACAGAGATTGTTTCAACTTCTCCAGCCTATCGCTTTCCCACCCGGATTGTCGCCCATCGTGGGGACCACACCCACGCTGAGGAGAATACCCTGGCCGCCTTTGCGGCGGCCATCGAAGGCGGGGCCGACGGGATTGAGCTGGATGTGCGCCGCAGCCGCGACGGGATCCCGCTGATTTTTCACGATGCCGAGCTGGAGGGGCAGCCGTTGGCGGCGCTCACCTGGGCCGAGATCCGCGCCCGCAAGCCCATGATTCCCACCTTAGAGGAGGTGCTGCTTCAGGTTGGAGGCAAAATTGCCCTCGACATCGAGCTGAAGGAGGCCGGCTACGAAGAACAAGTCCTTGCCTTGATTGGCAAGCAACTGTCCCCGGATGCCTGCGTGCTCACCTCCTTTTTGCCCCAGGTGGTAGGGCGGCTGAGAGAGCTTTTGCGCCGCGGCAGTTCCGCTCCCCCTTTCCAGGTTGGCCTGTTGGTGGAGGCGCAGTCGGAGGAAGAGAAGGGATCCCCCTTGGCCTATTGCCGCGAGCTGGGGGCCGACTTTCTCGCCCCCCACTACTCTTGGCTGAACCTGCCGTTTTTGGCGGCGGCGGCCCAGGCCAGGATCCCGCTCTACGTCTGGACGGTGAACGACCCGGAGATCATGGCCTTCTGTTTGCGCCCGCCTGTGGAGGAGCTGCCGGTGCAGGGGCTAATCACCGACCGCCCTCAGTTGGCGCTACAAATTCGCGCCCAGCTCTGGGCCGCCTCCTGAGGATCCCCTGCCCTAGACCATGGGCACAAATTGCACCGGGAAAGCGCCCTTTTGCACCACCCCTTCCGGGGTTTTGTGGAGGATCAGCAAGGATTGGGATCCCTGGCTTTCGCCCACCGGCACTACCAACCTGCCCCCCACCGCTAGTTGATCCAGCAGCAGCGTCGGCAGGGTTGGGGGGGCTGCTGTGACCACGATGGCGTCGTAGGGGGCGTGTTCCGGCCAACCTTGATAGCCATCTCCCTGGCGCACCTCCACGTTGCGGTAGCCTAAGGCAGCAAGGGTTTGCTGGGCACGGGCGGCCAAGGGAGACAAACGCTCCAGGCTATACACCTGTCGGGCCAGCTCGGCCAAAATGGCCGCCTGGTAGCCGGATCCGGTGCCGATCTCCAGCACCACCGATTCGGGTGTGAGGCAGGCCGCCTCGGTCATGAAGGCAACGATGTAAGGCTGAGAGATCGTCTGGCCGTAGCCAATGGGCAGCGGGCAATCCCTGTAGGCGCGATCCCGCAGCTCCGGGGGAACAAAAAGGTGACGCGGCACCTTGCGCATTGCTTCCAGCACCCGCGGATCGCGGATCCCCCGCTGCAAGATTTGCTCCCTCACCATCCGTTCCCGTTGGGCAGCAAAAGGACAAGCCTGCCTCTCCCCACCGCCAGCGGCAGGCTCAGGAGCGTCCAACTCGGCAGCCGGGATCCCAGCCCAGGGGTTAGAAGTCCTCTTAAAGAGAGATGAGAACAACCTTACCATTGGCGCACAACCTCCGAAGCTAACAGCTTGCCGGGATTTTCCCGGAATGCTGCGCCGTAACTGCACCCAGCTCGGGATCCCTTAACTCGATTCTGGCCCACTTCCCAAGAGACTTCCAGCTTTAACGTAAGGTGCGGAATTCCCCACCGTA
>NZ_JANSIY010000057.1:0-16305 GCF_047462295.1 Synechococcus sp. H60.3
AGCAATACATCCAGAATCAGTCAGAGGGTGCTATCCATCCCCACCCGGGTGGGGAATTCCGCACCTTACGTTAAGCTTGGCGCGACAGGGATCCCCCTCATCTGCCGGACTCCTAGGAAGGAGGAAAATACCGACTTGCCTGAGACATCTGGGGTTGCCCCGGCAAAAGAGGGCTATTGGGCAAGGGCAGAATTTGCCAGAGCGATTGAGATGGCACTAGAGTAGCTTCAAGTCTTGCCAGCTCGTTCTCTTTGCCAATGTCTTTTGGGAGGTCAGCATGTTGTCTATCCCACAGGGGTTGGGCTCCCAGCGCCGTTTCCTCTGGGCAGGGATCCCGTTGGCTTGTTCTCTAGCCCTGGGGGCCTGCTGGAACAACCGCAGCAGTGCCGAACCCCCTTCTCCAACTCAGGGTGTCCAGGCTGAGGTTGCAGCACCGGCGCAAAACCCCTTCCCCCCCATCCCCACCCCGCCGCCGCCGCTGCCTTCCCCCAGTGGCACGCCCGGCCTTCCCCCCTGGTGGCCCCGGGAGCAATCGCCGCAGTGGCAGGATTCCCTCTACGCTTTGGTTTTGTCCGGCTTTTTGCAGGGGTTGGCTGCCCAAGGCGGGGCCCTCTCCCAGCAGGGGATCCTGCTCTGGACAGCCGAAGGCGAGCTGCTGGCGGAGCACCTGCTGGATCGGCCTTTGCCGGTGGGGGCTTTGGAGCAACTGGCCCTCAGCCTGATGGCGCTGGAGAAGTGGGGCTATGAGTATCGCTTCCAAACTCGCTTCTACACCACCGGCCATCGCTCCGGCCAGCGCTTGACGGGAGACTTGGTCGTGGTGGGCGGTGGGGATCCCTATTTCCGGGAGGCCAATGTGGCCGAGCTGGCCCGCCACCTGCACAACCTCGGCATTCGCCAGATCGACGGCGAGGTAAAGGTGGTGCCCCCCTTCCGCTTGCTGGGTCAGCCTGACTCTCTGGCCAGCGCCCGCCGGCTTGCCGAGCTCCTCCAGGATCCCCAGGGGCCCTATCCTGTGGCCATCGGCGGCTCCGGGTCAACATTAAGGGAGCTGACCGAGGAGATCCATTGCCTGGCCAGCTACACCTCGCTGCGCCTGGGATCCCTGCTACAAATCCTCAACGGCAGCAACGATCGGGCCATGGTAGAAGCCCTGTTAGCGGAGCTGGGAGGCAGAACAGCCCTGCTGGAGTACCTGCAGCAGCGGTTGGTAGCTCAGCCGGTTGCCCATCTGGATCCCAAACTGGCCCCTGCCCAGTCGGAAATTCGCCTTGGCCCAGGCGGGCAAGAGCTGTACCTCTCCCCCCGCGCCTTGGCCCATCTATGGGAACATCTGCTGGAGGCCACAGACGGGGATCCGACCCGGATCTTGCCTAGAGCAGGCATTGGCCACAGCACTCTGGGATTGCGCACCCTGCCCTCCGGCACGACCGCCCAGGTGGGCTCCGCCCCCGATCGGCTGATGATGGTGGGGCAGTTGCCCGATGGTACCCACTTCATCCTGCTCAACCACGGCCCGGATCTAGCCATTTTGCGCCAGCAGCAGGATCGGTTCCTGCAGGAGGTACTGGCCGTTGGGGAGCCCCTCCGCCACTGAGGCCTACCTCCGTCAATCTCAACCTTTGAGCTACGCCCCTCTCTGGTTTTTCCCAGGGGAGGGGGCTCTTGACCCTGTAGCTCTATCCGAATAGCGAGCCAACTGTTCGTTCTGTTCGTAACCCCGATCCCCGGCTCCCCTCCCCTAGAGGGAGAAGGGCTGTGGGTGAGGGCAGCTTTCAGGATTGAAAAAGGCGGGAATAAAGCTGCTGGTGAGCTTGGCAATCCCGTTCGTTGAGGGGGGCGAAGCTGCTCAGGGCTGGCCAAGCCAGGGTCGGGTCTCGCTTCACAACCGGCAGAATTTCCTGCTGCACCACGGTCTCAATCGGCTCATACAACTGGGCCAGCAAGCGCTGCCCCTCGCTATGCCCCAGAGGCACCAAGCGCACCGCTGCTGAGACCCACCCCGTGAGGGAGGCAAATAAGAAGGCTCGCAGGGTATCCTCTAGCCCAATGCCGGCCTGGGCGCAGATCCAGCCAAAGGCTAGGGGATAGTGGAGCAGCTCTCCCTCAGCCCTGGGAACGGATATCCCCCAGGTGCGCTCTGCCAGTTGTGCCAAGCGCTTCCCCAGATCCAGGCTGGCTTGGCGCGGTTCTGCTGCCCAACGGGATGCCTGCAGTTGCTGCTGTAGCTTGCCCATTCCCGCCAGGGATCCCCCTTGCGCCAGACAGTGGGCCAAGCCACAGGCTCTCCCCTCAAAGGGAGCCAAGCTCAGGTGCAGAACCCCCAACAAGTACCGCTGTACCTCCGCCCGATCCCGCAGCCGCTCCGCTTGCACAGCCGCTTCCAAGCCCCAGGAGTGGGAATAGGCGCCAATCGGCAGGGCAGAATCGGTGAGCTGCAGCAGCAGGTAGAAGGCGCTGCCAGAGCCTACAGGAGCGGCTTGAGCGGCGATCTGCTCAGCCATGGGGCAACTGCTTCTAGGGATGGGGGCGGATCAGGCCGTAGCCGCCGTGCTTGCGGACATAGATGACGTTGATCTCGCCGTTTTCGATGTTGCGGAACACGTAAAAATCATGATCCACCAGCTCCAACTGGTGTAGGGCCTCCTGAACTGTCATGGGAGGCATGGCGAAATACTTGGTGCGCACCACCTCGGGGGGCAGCTCTGCTTGCCGGTCTGTATTCAGCGGATCGGTGAGGGGCTGCTGGGCCACTGCCACCGAGGTTTTGGGAGAATGGCGGATGCGGTGAACGCCGTTGCGTTCTTTGTATTTGCGCAGCTTGCGGGCCAGCTTGTCGGCAACACGGTCAATGCTGGCGTAGAGGTTCTCGCTGCTTTCCTCCGCCCGAATGACGGTGCCATTGGCGTAGACGGTAACTTCGGCAGATTGGTTGGCACTGATGCGGGGGTTACGGGCCACCGATAGATTGACATCCACTTCACTGGTGATCTGGGCAAAATGGCTGACAGCCCGCTCGATTTTTTCTTGAACGTAGCTGCGGATGGCGTCGGTAATCTCGACGTTTTTCCCTTGGATCACAAGCTTAGTCATGGGCAGTCTCCCAGTTGTGTCAGTTTACACCTAAAGTTAGCGCCTCACCCTCGCAAAGGATCCCTAGAAAACAGCCCCCACCTCAGGCATGATCGCGGCCCGGCAACTTGCGGGAAGGGCTACGCCAGAAGATGAAGATTGGCTTTGGTAGCGGCACTAACCTCTTGGGTTAAGTCTAAGTTAACATCTCCCCCAGGGATCCGGTTCGGGGGTTAAGAATAAATTTAGGCTGTCTTCATTTTTAAGGGATTGGGGGCCAGCACCACTTCTCAGGCAAAGAGAAGTTCCCTGAATTTGGAACTCCAAATGCAAGTGGAGAAGGTCTCTAGATGGTTCGAAGAGAGCAAACTTAGCAGCAGAACTTACACAGATAGGCTCTGCCGAAAATACTTTTACTAAACTTGAATTCAACTCTGAGTATTAGGAAAGCTAAGGGTGTAGCTTTTAAGTGGGATTTCTCAGGAAACCTTCCAACCATCAATGCCCGCCCACTTCATCCTCAACTTTAGAAGAAGGATCGGCCTTGATCGACACAACTTATCCTCTGCAGCAGCGGAAATCAGCAGTTGCTGAACCAACCTCTGCTCTTAGGGCAAGCATCCCCTTATTTTTTATTGTTCTTTCTTCTCCTTGTAGATCTTGTAGCCATTATACAACCTGGTGAGTCGGGCGGCTTTTTCCAGCTCCGACAGAGACTGAAAGGGAGAATGAAGAGATGTTGACTGAAGTTAAGGTTTTTATCAAGATAGGGATCCCGCGGAAACATCGTTACCAGGAGCAGGTCTGAAAAGCTGTTTTTGGCCTCTTGGGCGGTGGCCGACCTGCTAGCTGAAAAGCCAGTTTGCTCAGGAAAAGGGGGATGGACTCGGTGGCCAGAGAGATCTCTTTGAAGGTGACGGAGCTTTTGGACAGAGCAGAGGCAGCTCTGCAGGATCGGTTTCAGGCGATAGATAACGTCCTTAGGGAGAACCTGGCGCGGGTGTTGCAGGCCTTTCGCCACCAGCAGGTGGGATCCCATCACTTCGCCGGCGTGTCGGGCTATGGGCACGACGACCGGGGACGAGAGGTGTTGGATCGGGTGTTTGCCCAGATCATGGGCTGTGAGGCGGCACTGGTGCGGCTGCAAATGGTGTCCGGCACCCATGCCATTGCCTGTGCCCTGTTTGGCGTGCTGCGGCCGGGGGATGAGCTGTTGGCCATCACCGGCCCCCCCTACGACACCCTGGAGGAGGTGATCGGCCTGCGCGGCTCGGGCCGGGGATCCCTACGGGAGTTCGGCGTCACCTACCGTCAGTTGGATCTGCGGGAAGGCGGCGTCGATTGGCAGGCCCTGAAAACGGCCCTCAAACCGCAAACCCGCCTGGTTCACATCCAGCGCTCCTGTGGCTATGACTGGCGTCCCAGCTTTTCCATCGCCCAGATTGCCGAGATGATCCAGATTGTTAAGGCACAAAACCCGGAGGTGGTGGTCTTGGTGGACAATTGCTACGGTGAGTTTGTGGAAACCCAAGAGCCCACCCACGTGGGTGCGGATTTGATCGCTGGATCCCTGATCAAAAATCCAGGGGGTACCCTGGCCCCGGCGGGGGGCTACGTGGCGGGGCGGGCCGAGCTGGTGGAGCAGGCTGCCTGCCGGCTGACGGCGCCGGGGATTGGCTTGGAAGGGGGAGCCACCTTCGATCTCAACCGGCTTCTATTTCAAGGGTTGTTTTTGGCCCCACAGATGGTGGCCGAAGCGGTTAAGATCGCCCATCTGGCCGCCCAGGTGTTCCACGATCTGGGCTATCCTGTTTCCCCGCTGCCCCAGGTGCCCCGCACCGATATCATCCAGGCCATTCAACTGGGATCCCCGCAGAAGTTGCAGGCCTTTTGCCGCGCTATCCAAAGCAGCTCGCCTGTGGATTCCTACCTCACGCCGGTTCCAGAAGTGATGCCCGGCTATGCCGACCCGGTAGTGATGGCGGCGGGCACTTTTGTTGCCGGCAGCAGTGCCGAGCTCTCCGCTGATGGGCCGATGCGGGAGCCCTACACCGTCTATTTGCAGGGGGGAACCCATCTCAGCCACGGGCGGCTGGCTCTAGAGGCCGTCTTGCAAGCCTGGGATGCTCTGTAAATTGCCGTCCCTGTCCGACTCTGCCCAAGCGGTAAAATTGGACTTATGGTCTCCATTCCCCCTCGAGGGATCCTCACTGATTGGATGTCGAGCTTGTGTTTTAGTTCTGGGTTTTCCCGCCGCTGGGGATCCCGTCTGGCCCTTGCTTGGGTGGCTCTGAGGTTGGTCAGCGGCTGTCGGCTACTGAACCTGGTGGGAGAGAGGAGCACACAAGTGGGATCCGCCTTGACTCGCTCTTCCCTGTGGAGAGGCAGCCAGACCCTGACAGGAACTCTTGAAGCAGGGGACAAGGTCAGCCCCCAGTACGGCAGCTACTGGGATGGGATCCCTGTTGCCGCCAAGGCGGGCCAGATCCTGATCGCCACCCTGGAGAGCGAAGACTTTGACCCCTACCTGGAGCTGGTGGACGGCCAGGGGCGGGTAATCGGCTTTGACGACGACTCCGGCCCCGATGTCAACGCCCTCTTGGCGGTGCGGCTGCTGCAGGAAGGCACCTACACCTTGCGGGCCACGAGCTTCGAGCCGGAATCCACCGGCACCTATCGGCTGGCCTACCGGCTGGCCCAGGTCGATTGGCAGCAAACGGTGTCGGGCCGTCTGCAGAAGGGATCCGCCCAGCACCCTGAGGACGGCAGTTGGATGGAAGAACACCCCATTGCTGCCCGGGCCGGACAGATCTTGATAGCCTTGATGACCAGCTCCGATCTCGATGCCTTTTTGCAACTGCTGGATCCCAGTGGCGACGTGATTGCCTGGGATGATGACCAAGGGAGCAGAAGCGATGCCCTAATGATCGCCTTTTTGCCTCGCAGCGGTACCTACACCCTCCGGGCCAACACCCACAAACCAGGAGAAGAAGGAGCCTATGTGTTGCAGTACGCCCTGCACTAGTGTCCAGGCCTGCCAAGCTTCTGCACCTTCCCTGAGAAGTTTTGGCCAGTCGGCTTATAAGCCTTTTGATGCCGATGTCGAGATTGGGCAAGAGTTATTATTTTTATTGCTTTATTGTTATTAGCCCTGGAAGCTTCTGGTTCAAAGCCTTCTGAAGCCAGGATGGTTGGGGTTTGCTGAGGTTTATGGGAAAGCATGACATCTTATCCTAAGTTGTGACAGAGCTGAAATGTTGCCTTCACGGACGAGGCGTTTTCCCTAGAATGGGATTGATGGCCTAGACCACTCTTGCTTTTGCACTTTCGCAGTTCAGCCCTTACCCTACACAATGGATGCCATGACCCCTGAAATGGTACGCCAGTTTTGGTCTTTGGTCAGCGAGATCGGCAGGCCAGATTGGCTCAATCAACGTGACGATGACTTGGTGAATCTGCTTCTGAGTGCCTGCCAAAAAAAACATGCCCTCAGCAACGTCGATGCCTCGATTCTCAACCGCTACATCAGCATCCGCCTGCCCTTGATTCGTGAAATTGTTGTGGACTAGACCGAGCTAGGAGGGGTTTTTCCCAGCCATGATGGCTGCACAGATTACTTTGCTCGTCTATGGAGCGCTGCTTTTGGTAGGCGGAGTCGTCGGCTATATGAAAGGCAGAAGCTCCAAGTCGTTAATCGGCGGCCTGGTGGGGGCCGCCCTCAGTGGCGTCAGCTATGGGCTACTGGGAACAGGTTCCCGCTGGGGGCTGGGCCTGGGCTTGGGGACGGCGGCGCTGGGATCCCTTCTCTTTGCCCTGCGCTACCGCAAAACCGGCAGGTTTATGCCTGCTGGTCTGATGCTAGTGGTGAGCTTGGTGGCTGTTCTTCTCCTAAGCCTCAGCTTCGGCTCGGTCTAGGCCGGAGACAAGCCTGCATAGCTGTCGGTTCCAGGCTCTGGAAGGATGGAAAGTCTGGGGTCACCGCGGTGCAACTCGATAGAAGCGCGTGGTGGTCACCCACTCGGTGGCAGGGATCTCCTCGACGACAATGGCGCGAGCGATGGCATCGCCCAGTTGGGATTCCCGTACCCTTACATTGGCAAAGGATCCACCCTGCTCAAAAGAGGCGATCTCCTGGAAGTTGAGGGGACGGAGGGAGGCCACCGCCAATACTTGGGCTTGGCCAAAGGGCGGAGCAATGGTTAGGCGGTAGCGGGCACCGGGGGGCGGGAAGGTGCGCACTTCGCCGGCCCGCAGAAACTCGTTTCCACCCGAGAAGCGGTTGGGCAAAATCAAATGGGTGCGGCCATCGGCTTGGATGCTGAACAGGTAGACGTAGGCGTCGCGATTGGTGCTCAAGGTAATGGAAATCGGCTCGCCGGGCCGGTAGATGGGGTTAGAGCCACGCCGATCCAGCTCCAGATTTACCTGCAAGTCGGAAGGTACTGGGTTGACGAGGATGGAGCGGGTGCCGGTTTCCAGGCGAGTGTCGGCCAGTTGTAGCCTTGGCAGCGGGGAGTAGAGGCCCAGCGTCTGCGGGAAAACGACGGTGGCCGGAGCCATCGACAGCCCCAAAGCCAGCGGCAGGAAGAGCAGTTTGGCGTTCATAGTTCACCCCTGATTAGCGGCTATGTTCATCCTAGGAAAGGGCAGAGTTTTGCCAGAGCAGGCTTTGCGCAATCTGAGATCCCCTGCTGAGGCAGTTTCCCCTGCCGCAGATGGCAGGCCCAGCGGCGAAAAGGCGCTGAACCGCTTCTCACCATTAGGGTGGGAAAACCGGGAGATCCCATCTGGCAAGGGCTAAGCTGCAGATCAGGGATCCCTCGGCTCAGACCCAAACCTTGCCTATGGCCAACGACAGTTACCAAGAAGGCATCGCGGCGGTTCAGGCGGGCGATTTTCCGGCGGCCATCCAGGCGTTTCGCCGAGCAGTTACCGAGGACCCCACGCACACCGAAGCTCGCTATAAGCTGGCCTGGGTGCTGGGTATGAGTGGCTATCTGGATCCAGCCCTGGCCGAACTGGAGGCGGTAGTGGCGGCGGATCCCAGCCATGTTGCAGCCCACTACAACCGCGGGGCACTGCTCTTGCAAAAGGCTCAACTGGAAGCAGAGGTGGATGGCCAGATCGATCTAGACGTCCTGCGGCAGGCGGAAGAGGCCTTTCAGACCGTGATGCGCTTGGATCCCACCGATCAACGGGCCTACGCCTTTCTCACTTTGGTCAAGCGGGCCATCCGCAACTATCAGTCGCCCGCGCAGCCTTCTAGCCGCAGTGACGAGTGAACCCCCTGAGCCAGCACCTCATCCCTCCCCCAGCACCCAGGGCGGCGGCGCTAAAAGCCCATCAGGCGGGCTACAGCAGCCAAATCGGGGGCAACCCCCGTGTGGATGGGGGCGGATCCCTGCTGGGCGGCCGTGTCGGGATCCTTGAGGCCGTTGCCGGTGAGCACGCACACCACCCGGGCGCCGGCAGGCACCTGATCCCGCCATTTCAGCAATCCAGCCACCGAGGCGGCACTGGCCGGCTCGCAGAAGATCCCTTCCTCTCTTGCCAGCAGACGATAGGCGGCCAAGATCTCCTCGTCAGTTACACTGTCCACTCGGCCACCGCTGACCTGGACAGCCGCCTTGGCCTTTACCCAACTGGCAGGGTTGCCAATGCGGATGGCTGTGGCCACCGTTTCTGGATGTTCCACCACGCGATTGAGGACGATAGGAGCAGCGCCGGCAGCCTCAAAGCCATAGAGATGCGGGCGGCGGCTGGCCTTGCCTTGCTGGTAGTAGTGGCAAAAGCCCATCCAGTAGGCGGTGATGTTGCCGGCATTGCCTACCGGGATACAGAGCCAGTCGGGGGCATCTCCCAAAGCATCCACCACCTCAAAGGCGGCAGTTTTCTGTCCTTCTAGCCGAAAGCGGTTGACAGAATTGACCAGGGCCACAGGGTAGACTTCCGCCAGTTGCCGCACCATGGCCAGCGCCTGGTCAAAGTTGCCCTGAATGGCGATGATCTCCGCCCCGTACATCAGGGTTTGGGCCAGCTTGCCCTTGGCCACATAGCCATCAGGGATCAGCACGTAGGCCCGCAGGCCTCCTTTGGCCGCATAGGCAGCGGCTGCTGCTGAGGTATTGCCGGTGCTGGCACAGAGGATGGCCTCCGCCCCCGCCTCCTTGGCTTTGGACACCGCCATGGTCATGCCCCGATCCTTGAAGCTGCCGGTGGGGTTGAGACCCTCCAGCTTTAGGTATACCTGGCAGTCTCGCCCCAGCCGTCGGCTCAGGGCGGGAGAGGGGATCAGAGGGGTATTACCTTCATGCAGCGTCACTACGGGGGTGCGAGGGCTGACGGGGAGCCACTCCCGGTAGTGCTCAATGATGCCGGGCCAGAGACGGGATCCGGCCATAGGCGGGGAAGAGGGGGGATTGAGGGTAACCATGCTGTGGACAAGTCGAGGCCGTTAAAGGGCCAGCTCTCTAACTTTAACTGTTTGGGAGACTGTTCTATCAGCTTTGCCCAACGGCGGCTGCAACTACCAGCCGAGGGAGTCTGGTGGCTGCAAGGCCAGGGCCTGAACCAGCGCCTGCAGCTTCAGGCGGATTTCGGCCACTTCCTGCTCCGGCTTGGAGTCGGCTACGATGCCGGCGCCAGCATACAGGCGGACCCGCTTCCCTTCAATCAGGGCTGAGCGGATCCCAACCACCAACTCGCCATTGCCCTGCAAGTCCACCCAGCCCAAAGGGGCGGCATAGCTCGAGCGGTCAAAGGGCTCCCACTGCTCCAGCCACTGCAGCGCCGCCTGCTGCGGATAGCCTCCTACAGCGGCAGTGGGGTGGAGCTGGGCCAACAGGTCAAATAGATGCACATCAGCGGGGAGCTCCGCCTCGATTACCGTTTGCAGATGCTGGATGTTGGCCAAACGGCGCAGCCGAGGCTGAGGGGAGATGCGGGGCTTCATCCCCAGCCGGCCCAGAGCTTCCTGGATCGAGCGCACTACCCACTGGTGTTCACGCCGGTCTTTGGCGCTCCGGAGCAATTGCTCGGCCAGCATCCGGTCTTGGTGGCCGTTGGCGCCGCGGGCGACGGAGCCGGCCAGCGCATCAATCTGCACCCGGCCTTGCCACACCGAAAGCAGCCGCTCCGGGCTGGCTCCCAGGAAGACCTGGGGAGGAAAATTCCCCTCACTTTCTGAGGCAAAGGCGAAGACGCTGCAATCGGGGTGATGCGCCTCCAGATAGGCCAGCAGCGAGGGGATGGCCGGAGGGGAGGGCAACACCAGATCCACCGCTTCCGCCAGCACCGCTTTCTCCAGAGATCCCACCTGAATTGCTTGCAGGGCTTTTTCAATTCGCGCCAAGAGGGCCTCTTCCGCCACTGCCACCTGCGGCGGCGGCTGGGGCTTCCAGGCATTCCAGGCAGGCAAGGGGGCCTCGGCAAGGCGCTGCATGCGGACAAAAAAAGCGGCAATCTGGCCGGCCAAGGCCGCCGGGTCGCTTTCAGGGCCAATTTCCAGGTTGAGCCGCGCCACCGTCAACTCCCCCTGCACCTGCAACAGTTGCCAGCGCGGCAGGACCAGCGCTGCCCCCCCGCCGCTGTTGGGGGCAAAGCCAAAACGGCAGAAGCACAAAGGGCGCTCCTGCTGGCTGCGGGGGGACTCTGGGGTGCAGCCGGGAGCGCTATGAACATGGGGCTGGAGCCCTTGCACAAAGGCCCGTGCCGCCTCAAATCTCCCCTTTCCCGAAAGGTCGAGCTGCCGCAGGGATCCCCATCCCAGCACCCGCACCCGTTCCCCTTGCGTCGGGTGGGAGAGGTAGCAATAGCCGAGGGAGTGGCTGGGGGGGAGCGAGCCCAACTGCCGGGCCAGCACTGCCAGCGGATCTAGCCCTGAGATGGGCTGCCATAGGCTGAGAATCTGGGGGATCCCTCGCGCCCGCGCCATCTCTTGGCAGGCCGCTAGCAGGGGATCCCAGGCGTGTTCCACCTCTCCTGGCCCAGCAGAGGTGTGAATGGGCGGCCAGTCTCTGGGCCCTTCCGGGCATCCGGACGCACCCTTCCAGGGGAAAAGAGAAGAAGTCATGCGCAAGCAAAAGAGGACGATCCCACCTTGGCCGAAAACAGGACAAGCGTCATCGCAGCCGGCAGGGGAAGCTGCAGAAAGGCGTTTCAGGATAGGAGATTAGGAGAGCAGCCGGCGGCTCAGGCTCGCCAGCGCCGGATCCCAGGCGTTTCTTTACGGATTGCAAAGTTTCTTAGCATCCTTGGGGATGGGGACAGAAGCCCCCTAACCTAACAAATACAGAGCCAACACAGAACCCAGAGAGAGCTAGATCCAACATGCTCGCACAGCCGGAACCGTCAAAGAGAACGTGCAGGGATCCAGAGACCAGCCAGGTACAGCTTGCAGAAAAGGGCACTTGGGAGGGCCGCTCCCGGCGGCAGTTGTGGATGGCCGCCCTCAAGCCTCCTATGTACAGTGTGGCCATCATGCCCATCTGGGTGGGATCTGCCATCGCCTACGCCCAGGCAGGGGTGATGGATGTGGGGGTTTTGGCGGTGTTTTTGGGGGCCGCCATCTGTCTTTTGGCTTGGGTCAACATCAGCAACGATGTGTTCGATGCCCAGACAGGGGTGGACAAAAACAAGCTCCACTCACTGGTCAACCTAACCGGCAAGCCGGAGCAGGTGTTCTGGGCTGGCAATGCCTTTTTGGCCCTGGGGTTGGCAGGGATCCTCTGGCTAAGCTGGCGGCAAGCGGATCCAACGGTGCTGCTGCTGGTGCTGCTGGCCTGCGGGCTGGGCTACGCCTACCAGGGGCCGCCCCTGCGCCTGGGCTATCAAGGGCTGGGGGAGATCCTCTGTTTTTTGAGCTTTGGGCCGCTGGCGGTTCTGGCTGCCCACTACAGCCAAAGCCAAACGTGGTCGCTGCCGGCCCTGGCGGCCTCGCTGGTGGTGGGGATGGTCACCAGCCTAATTTTGTTTTGCTCCCATTTTCATCAGGTGGAGGACGATCTGGCTGCTGGCAAGCGCTCGCCAGTGGCTCGGCTGGGCACCCGCCGCTCCGCCCGTCTCATCCCCTGGATCTGCGGCAGCATTTTTGGCCTGCTGCTGCTGTTTGTCGGGCTGGGGGCTTTTCCGGCTTGGACGTTGCTGGGTTTTGCCGGGATCCCCTTTGCGGTGCGGCTATCCCGCCTGCTGGGGGCCTACCACGACCAGCCGCAGCGGATCAGCCATTCTAAGTTCATCGCTGTTGGCCTCCACTTTTGGCTAGGGCTGTTTCTGGGGTTGGGCTTTATCCTCAGCCGTCTGGGATAAACCAGAACCTTAGAGGTGATCGGGATCCCGACGAGGCGGCCCGCAAATTGCGATAAGCTACAGCCTAGTGTGCCGGGTTGGGTGTTGGCCCTGCTGGGGCTCATGGGTTCGGAATCAACGTAAGGCAGCGGCGAGAACAGGATGCGGCGATTTTTCAATTCCAACCTGGGGGTGGCGCTCTTGGGAACCGGCCTCTTGGCCGCTCTGGTTGCCTGGGCCTTGTCCATCGACATCGAAGAGGTAAAGGTGGAGTCCCCTCCCCCGGATCAGCCCCTTTCCGTCAGCCGCAGGGTGGATATTGTGGGTCGTCGAGGGGGCCACCAGCGTTGGCGTCTCATCGCCGAACAGGTGGAGCTCAGAGCTGGGCAACAGGTGTTTGAGCAGGGGGCGCACGGCTACTTCTACGGAGGTGGCGCCGACCGCCAAGAAGAGGTGCCGGATCCCTTTTTTGCCAGCAGCGAGCAGATGACTTGGTGGGCCAAGCGGGCCCGCTACGACGCCACCGCCGACGCCCTCTATCTGGATGAGGAGGTGGAGGTGAGAAGCGAGGATGGCAGCCTGCTTCTGACCCGCGCTCTGAGAGTCACGCCTGAAGAGCGCATCGAGGTGCCGGCGGAGTTCACCCTCAAGGGGCAGGAAATGGTGCTGCAGGGCCGCTCCGGCTCGTTTAACTTCCAATTTGCCCTCCTCAGTGCCCAGCAGGGCAAGCTAATTGTGCTGCCTCCGGATCGCCCCAGCAAGACGGAGTCCTCCAGCTCTGCCCAAGGAGCCGACCTGGCCAGCGCCGCCCGGTGGGTGGCCACTGCGGCGGCGGATCCTGCCTCCACCACCATCACCGCCGACCAGATCACCTACGATCGTGCCAATCAAGTGGCCGAAGGGAGAGGCAACCTGCGCATCCGCGAACGTGGCATCGAGATTCGCGCCCCTCAGGGCACCTACCTGCGCCAGCAGGCCCAGAGCATTCTCTCCGGCGGCGTGGTGTTGCAGGAGGTAGCCGGCGACACCAGCCGGGATCCCCTGTTAGCCGATCTGCGCTTGGCCCAGGCTAGCCCACAGGCGACTCCCAACCAACCGGATCAGGAGGTCACCATCATTGCCGACCGCCTCACCTACGACCGCAACACGCAAGTTGCCCGCGGGGAAGGCAACCTGGAAATTCAACAAGGGGAAACCACCATCCAGGCAGCTCAGGGCACCTACCGCCGCCGCGAATCCCAAAGCCTGCTGACGGGGGGAGTGACCTTGCGCGAGCCGGGGCGGGTGCTCACCTCCGCCCGCCTGGAGGGCAACCACCGCGACAAGATCTTCTTCTTCGAAGAAAACGTTCTCTACCGGCAGATGGCCGCCTCTACCCCAGCTCCTGGCGGCGGATCCCTGACAGAGGAGCTGCGCCAAGCCGAAACGGAAGTGCGGGCCGCTCGCCTGGTTTACAACTCCCGTACCGGCACCTCGGAGTTTAGCGATGCTGTCGAGTTTATCCAGCGGGGGCGCAAGGCCAAGGCCAACCAGGCCACCATCACCCCTGAGAAGGTGGAGCTGCGGGGGGAGGTGGTGATCGAGCAGATCGAGGGGGACTGGCTGGCGCGGCGCCTGCAAAACCCCCAGACCCAGGCCGATGTCGATCAACCGACGGTGATCTATGCCGATCGGGTGGAGATCGACCAGGCCAGCGGCGATGCCCGCTTCCTCGGCAATGTAGTGATCGTCCAGGCCAACCGCGCTATTGAGGGAGATCGGGCCGACTACTCCGACCAAGGGCAGATTTTCAGGATCACCGCCGACCAGGCTCCCGTCCTCCTCTGCGATCGCGGCGAGCTCACTCCCGTTCCCCCCAAAACCAGTGAGGGTCTGCCCGGTCGCGATGCTCTGGATCAGATGTGTCGGGGCGCCAACCGCCTCAGCGGCAGGCTGGTCACCCTGAACTTGGAACAGGATGAGTACACCGTCGAGGGGGACGAGCAGCAGCAGGGGATGTTTCAATTTCGCATCACCGACGCCCTCTGACGGGATCCAACCCTTGCCTGCCACTCGTCTGGGGCCGGCTAAGTCGCACGCCAGTCTGAGGGAATAAAGGCACATGCCCACCCAATTGACCAAAGGAAAACGGCACCAAGGCGCTGCTGGTAGGGGGAGCTTGTGGGGATCCCTAAAATTTGGGGGCTTTTTTTTGGAGTTTTATCTCTTCAAAGAAATGATCCGCCCCTTCTTTTTGGGGGTGGCAGGGGGCACGGTAATGATGCTGGGCAACCAGCTTTTTATCTACGCCGATTTGCTGGTGAAAAAAGGCGCCCCTCCCCTCACAATTTTGCACATTCTCCTCCTCAACTTGCCCGCCATTTTGGTGGTCACCTTCCCCATTGCCGGCCTCTTTGCCACCCTGCTCACCCTGGGCAGGATGGGGGCCGACAGCGAGATCACGGCTCTGCGGGCCGCCGGGATCCCCTATCGCAAGGTGCTGATTCCGGTGCTCTGCATCGGTCTACTGATCAGCGGCCTGGCGCTGTTGACCAATGAAGTGATCGTGCCCCAAACCAACCAAAAAGTGAAAACCCTGAACACCAATCTCATCCTGGCTCAGGATGCCCTTCCCTTTGACTCGGAAGAGATCGTGCGGGTGGACGACGACCTTTGGTTTCATGTGGGATCCATTGACCCGGAGACCGGCTTGATGCGCGACTTACTGATTTTGGATCGCAAGGCCGAGACCGGCCACCTACGCTACCCGCAGGTGATCTCTGCCGAAACGGCACGTCAGGTGGGCCAAGCGTGGCACCTGCAAGACGTGGTGATCCGTCGCTACGACGAGCGGGGGCGCACCTACTACGAGGGCCAGGTGGCGGAGATGGAGCTGAACATCGTCAGCAAGTTGGTGGGCCTGGTGTACGCCGAAAAGGTGCCCCAGGAGCAACGGGCGGCAGAGCTGTGGGAGCAATGCCAGCGATATCGAGCGGAGCAACGTCCTTCTGCCGATGTAGCCCGCTGCCTGACGGAGTACCACCTCAAGTTCGCCATTCCCTTGGCCAGCTTTTTTGCCATCTTGGTGGCTGCGCCCCTAGGCCTACAAACGGTGCGGCAGACCGGCCGCTACGGCAGTGTGGCGCTAGCGATTGTCCTGGTGTTTATTTACTATGTACTGATGAGCTTAGGACGCGCGATGGGTCGAGTTGAGCAGATCGATCCCTGGCTGGCTGCCTGGTTGCCGAATATGATTTTCGGCGGGGTGGGCTTCTCTCTACTGTGGCGGTTTTTACGGTGAGATTCGGCAACTTCCCACATGGCTTCAGCCCTTGGGCAAGGTGGCTAGCCCTTTGCTGGGGCAGCTCCCTGTGGGTGGGAATGGAGAGGGCGGTCTTTGCCCAGCCGGATCTCCTGCCCACCAAGATGGAGGGCTACCAGCGCTTTTGGGCAGCGCAAACGTCGGCCCAGCGGTTACAACCGGCTCACCGAGCTCCCAGCCCAGAATCGGTTGCTCCCCCTGGTGCCAGCCTGCTGGGGGATCCCATCACCTTAGCCGAGGCTCAATCTTCTCCGCCCGCTGTGCTCTTGAAGGCGGCAACTGGACCTTCTGCGGCCTCAGTTTCTAATCTTGGCTCCCCGCCGTCTAGCACCCCTTCTGAAAAGGCCCTCACGCCAGAAGAGTTAAACCGGCAGCGGCTGCAACGGCTCTTGGCCGAGGGGGCAGCGGCCCACGCCCGGCGGCAGGCACAACAGGCCCAGGCAACGCCGTCTTCCCGGCCCGCTTCAGCGGCGACGTCCCCTGCAACTGTTCCGACTCTGGACTCTCTCGGCTCCCCCCGTTCCCAAGCTGCTGCCCTGCGGATGGAAGAAGAACCCCGGCTGCGTCCCACCGAGACTAGGCGCGGCCTAGGATCCACTGGCGAGAGCTTAGCTACTGCTTATCCGGTTACCCCTCAAGGGCCAGAG
>NZ_JANSIY010000058.1:0-15676 GCF_047462295.1 Synechococcus sp. H60.3
GTGCACTACAAGGCCGCCAGAGCAGGGATCCAGGTTGTGGTGGTGCCGCCTGCCTACAGCTCGCAGACCTGCCACCGCTGTTTGTGGCTTGGGCAACGGGAAGGGGATGCAGATTTGAACGGTGCCAACGTCATTGCGCTTTTGGGGGTCGCTGTAAACCGGCCTAGAGGCCCGTGGTTGGCTTGCCAACTACAGGGCTACAGAAAACCCGCTCCGTACCGCTTAGCGGTCGGAGCCGGGTAGTTTACGTCTGCCGCGACAAGAGTCTACCTCTCCTAGCGGGCGCTCTCGTTTTTGGGGCTGACAGCGTTGAGAGCTAGCATCATCCACTCGGAAAATTCATCGCGGCGGAAAACCTGAGGGCAAGAGCGCGGGCCAAAACGCAGCAGGCTGGGCATGCCGTACTCCTTGAGGCGGTTCTGCAGCCAGGTGCCAACGCCAGTTTTGCCATCATTGGGCATTTCGGTTTGGAAGTCGCTGTACATCAGCAACAACTGGCTGCGAGATTGGAGCACAGCATTCTCTTGGATCAACTTCGGCAGAGAGAGGCTGGCGGCTGAGTTAGCTCCTTTAATACCTTTGGCCGATTCACGGCGACGGCTGCGGGAGCGGGAGTTAGCACTTTCGCGGTTCTTACGGGCTTTCGGTTCAATGGTCATAGAATCTCCTAGACGACTGAGTGGTTCCGCAAAAGGGGTAAAAGCCGGAACTCGCAGGCTGGGGACAGAGCCCGCCGAGGAAGGTAGCTCGATGAGTAGTCCAATGCTGGGCAACCGCTGAGAAGAGGGACACACGCTCTCAGTTAAGCAAAGGGAGAACTCCGCCAGCTTGCCACAAAAGCTCGAGGTTCCTTGCCTGCGGCAGCAATCTACAGCGCGTCGAGTTCCTGGCCGTCCATCCGAGACTTGTCTTCGTCTTCCCTGCCGGAGGTTAGTTTGGTTACCACAGATCCGCAGGGTAAAGGATCCCAGATGCTACCTTTTATATTGGCCTAAAACTGAACAGATGGACACTCTCTGGTCGAGAACAAATTTAGGTCTGAAGGTTTTGTCGCCCGTTGCGGATCACCCGCAGCGACTCCAACAGCCGCAACTCTAGGTCTTGCAAAACCTGATCCACGTAACGATGGGCCTCCCGCTGGAGACGCTCCGACTCCTGGAGCGTCTGTCGCCGCACCTCCTCGCTCTGTTGGTAGGTTTGCCGCAGCAACTGTTCTGCCTGCGCTTGAGCCTGGCGTACGATGGTCGATTCGCTAACGAGCTGCTCGGCGCGGCGCTGGGCCATGGCCACGATCTCCTGGGCGTAGCGATGGGCCTCGGCCAAAATTTGATCCCGCTGGCGCAGCACCTCCTCGGCTTCCTCCAAGGCCGTGGGCAGGTTGAGGCGGATGAAGTCCAACTGCTCCAGGATGCTCTCTTCGTCGATAAGGGTGCGAGACCAGAACAGACGAGGACTGCTGAGAATGGCTGCCTCCAGTTGATCCAAAGCTTCCTGGACGCGCATCAGCGCCAGGGTCTGTTCCCCAGGCAGGTCACCGGCGCGATTGGGGGCATCGGGGGGCAATTCTCGCATCAGGCCAGAGGGTGGGTGGCTGTGCTGAGCTGAGCAGGCAGGATAACGCCTACCATATCAGGTTCTCGCCGTCTTGAGCCTGGGCGGCTTCCCCCTGGTTCCCAGCCCTCTTCAGCCGGGGGACAGAGACCAACATCTGTGGCAGACTGAGGGGAAGTTGTTGGATTGCGATCTGCCCATGCCACAGCCGCAGACTCCCCGTCGACTGGAAGACCAATTTGTGGAGAATGTCTCCCGCTACCCTACCTATTTCATTACCGTCTTGCTGGGGGGGATCTGGGCCGGCTTACAGCCTTTTGTTAAGCTGTACCGCAAAAGCCCGACGTCGGCAGCCCTGGTTGTGCTGGGATCCCTGGCTCTACTGTTGTTTATTTACTTCACGCTGCGGGGGATGACGGGGAACACTTTCTTGCCGGAATGGATGTTGCGCTGGGGCCATTGGGGATAAGCGAAGCTGTCCAGTGGACACCGGAGGCAGGGGTGCGCCTCAAGAAAATTCCCTTTTTTGTCCGCCCAGCCGCCCCTGAGAAGAAAGTGCTCTGCACTGCTCATGGGAACGAGAAGTTTGAGAAATCCGCGATCCAAGAGATCAGGGCGGCGGTTTATGAGCAGGCGAGGCAAAAATTTGGCTCCTGAGGGATCCCCCTTCCTGGCCGTAGCAGAGAGATTGGGTTTGTCGCTAGCTTGGTAGAGGCGTTCTCCTCTGTTTTTTGCAACTCATGGCAGATTGGATCCTGTTGGCACTGGTGGGTTCGACAACCTACCTGCTGCTGCAAAAAAGTGTGGCCCGCCTCTCCAAGGTGCCCTGGCGGATCCTGTGGCTGGTGATGATGATGCCCCCTTTGATCTGGGTGCTGGGGCGTCAGGTGTTTCAGTACGAAATGCCCCCCTTGCTCATGTTGGGGCTATTTCTGGCCTCCTATTTTACCAGCATGACTTTGGTGCGCCGGGGGCGCCTCCGACCCCCCACGGCGGGCTCTCAACCTGGGGCGGAAAACACCTCGCCGGTTGTGGGATCGGATCGCGAGTCTTTGCCGGAAGCAGAGGAAGAAGAGGAGGACAGTGCTGCAGATCCAGTCTCGGCGGCTATTGCCCACACCCCCATCTCGGAGGTGCCGCGGGAAAAGCTCAACCACTGCTTCCCCTGGAATGTTTTTTATTTGCAAAGCGTAGAATACCGTCCCCAGGCGATTATCTGCCGGGGCAATTTGCGGGCGGATCCCACGGAAGCCTATGAGCGGGTGCAGCGCAATGTCGAAAACACTTTTGGCAAACGCTTCTTGGTGGTGCTTCAGGAGGGGTTTGCCGGCAAGCCTTTTTTTGCCCTGGTGCCCAACCCAGCGGCGCGGCGCTCCCTAACCCGTCAGGAAGAATGGCCTCTGCTGGCGCTGGGGCTACTGCTGTTTACCTTTTGGACAACTCTAACTGCCGGCGCCCAGGCGGCTGGGGTCAGCCCTGATCGGTTGCTGCATCTGCCCTCGCTGCTACAAGGGCTGCCCTATGCAGTGGGGATCCTGGCCATTCTGGGATCCCATGAGGGGATCCGCTACTGGGTGGCCCGCCGCCACGGCATCAAAACCTCGCTCCCCTACTTCATTCCGGTGCCTTTTGTTTTGGGAACTTTTGGGGCCTTCATTGAGCTGAAAGAACCGGTGCCCAACCGCAAGGTGCTGTTTGACATTGCCGTTGCCGGGCCGCTGGCAGGCAGCCTCGTTGCTTTGGCAATGTTGCTCCTGGGGCTAGTCTTTTCGACGCCTGCGGAGCCTCCGGCAGTGCCAGAGGGGCAGCCGACCCCGATTAGCTTCCATCGCATCGATCCACGCCTATCGGTGCTGCTGGCAATCCTGGCGCGTATGGTGCTGGGGGATCAATTGCAGCCGGGCCAGGTGATCGATCTGCACCCCTTAGCCTTTGCCGGCTGGCTGGGTCTGGTGGTGGTTGCCTTTAACCTGGTGCCGGTGGGCCAACTGGATGGGGGCCATCTTGTCCACGCTGTCTATGGCCAGCAGATGGGGGCCAATGTGGGGCGAGTAACTCGCTGGCTGGTGCTGCTGCTGGCCTTGACGGTGCAGCCCTGGCTGTTATTGTGGGCGCTGCTGCTGTTTGTCATCTCCAGTGCCGACGAGCCGGCCCTCAACGACGTCACTGAGCTGGATGAGGGGCGGGAGCTGCTGGGGCTGGGGATGCTGACGTTGCTGGTGTTGATCCTGCTGCCGGTGCCACCCTTTTTGCAAACTTGGTTGGGCTTGGCCTAGTTCGGGGTAGGATCCAAACCACGCCTAACCAGCTCAGCCCTAGCCATGCCAGCAGGTTTAATTGTCCAGAAGTACGGCGGCACCTCCGTCGGCTCCATCGAGCGCATCCAAGCCGTGGCCCAGCGGGTGGCCCACACGGTGGATCAGGGCCAGCGAGTGGTGGTGGTGGTCTCAGCGATGGGAGAGGAAACCGATCGCCTGGTGGAACTGGGGGAACAGATCCTCCAGGGATCCCCGACCACGCCGGCCCAGTGGCGGGAGTGGGACATGCTCCTTTCCACGGGCGAGCAGGTAAGCATTGCCCTGCTGGCTCTGGCGCTGCAGCGCTTGGGCTATCCTGCCCTCTCCCTGACGGCGGCCCAGGTAGGGATTGTTACCACCCGGGATCACGGGCGGGCCCGCATCCTGCACATCCACACCGACCGCCTCTGGCAGCACTTGGAGCGGGGAGAGGTGGTGGTGGTGGCCGGCTTTCAGGGCATCACCAGCCCGGCGGAGCTGGAAATTACCACCCTGGGGCGAGGGGGATCCGACACTACGGCGGTGGCTTTGGCGGTGGCTCTGGGAGCAGAGCTGTGTGAGATCTACACCGATGTGCCAGGGATCTTTACCACCGACCCGCGCAAGGTACCCGAGGCCAGGCTGTTGCCAGAGATTACTGCTGACGAGATGCTGGAGCTGGCCAGCCTGGGAGCGCAGGTGCTCCACCCCCGCTCGGTGGAGATTGCCCGCAACTACGGCGTCAAGCTGCGGGTGCGCTCCAGCCTGGAGCCGCTGCAAGCAGGATCCGAGGGCACCCTCATTCTTTCTCCTCCTCCCCGTCCTCGCCCCGCCGATAGCAGCATTGAGCTGGGCCGGGCAGTGGATACGGTGGAGCTGGATCGGGATCAGGCCAAGGTGGTGTTGGTGGGAGTGCCGGATCGCCCGGGCATTGCCGCTCAGCTGTTCCAGGAAATTGCGGCAGCCGGGATCAACGTCGATTTAATCCTGCAGTCGCTCCACCTCAGTGCAGCCGAGGGATCCCCTACCAACGACATTGCCTTTACCGTCAGCCGGGCGCAAGCAGCCCAGGCGGCAGCCGTGGCACAGCAGGTGGGCCAGGAGCTGGGGTGTAGGGAAGTCCTCGTCGAGGAGGCGGTGGCCAAGGTCAGCATTGCCGGGGTGGGGATGATGGGTCGCCCGGGCATTGCCGCCGAGATGTTTCGAGTGCTGGCGGAAGCCGGGATCAATCTCCAGATGATCTCCATGTCGGAGATCAAGGTAAGCTGTGTGGTGGCTGCCGAGCGGGCTGGGGAGGCCGCCCTGGCGCTGGGGGAGGCGTTTCAGGTGATTCCCCATTTGCATCGGGTCACGGCAGCCCCTGGCCGGGATCCCCTCCCCAGCGACCACCCGGTGCGGGGCGTTGCCCTGGATCTGAAGCAGTCGCGGCTGGGCATCCGCAAGGTGCCGGATCGTCCGGGGACGGCTGCCCATCTGTTTGGGCGCCTGGCTGAGGCCGGGATTATCGTGGACACCATCATCCAAAGCCAGCGGGGCTACCACAACGGCATCCCCAGTAACGACATCGCCTTTACGGTGCCTCAGGACCAGGCCAGGGCGGCTGAGGCCGTGTGCCGGCAGGTGGCCGAGGAACTGCAGGCGGCGGGGGTCGAAGCCGACCACGACATCGCTAAGGTGAGCATCGTCGGTGCCGGGATGGAAATTTATCCCGGCGTGGCGGCGCACTTTTTTGCTGCCTTGGCCGACGCCGGGATCAACATCGAGATGATCGCCACCTCGGAGATCAAGGTAAGCTGCGTGGTGCGACAGGAGCAGGGAATCCACGCTCTGCAAGCTGCCCACCGCGCCTTTGAACTCGACCGAGCCTAGTCGGCTTTGGCTGCCAACAGCAGGGGGAAGTGGTGGGCGTTGGGGGCGTGCATGGCCTGGATCCCCAGGTTGGCGCGGTTGACCAGGTCGGCGTAGGTGGGGATGAACCGGCCCTGGCCGTCCAGGATGGACTGGTTGAAGTTAAAGCCGTTGAGGTTAAAGGCCATCATCCCAATGCCAATGGCTGCCGCCCAAATCCCTACGGTCGGCAGGGCCGCCATCCAGAAGTGAACGGAGCGGCTGTTGCGCCAGCCAAGGCCGGGGATCCCCAGCCGCCCCAAGAAGGTGTAGTGGCCGGCCAGGAAGTTGTAGGTGACTTCTTCTTGGCCGAAGCGGTAGCCGGCATTGGCCGACTCCTCTTCCGAAGTCTCCCGGATCAGGCTAGACATCACTAGGGAGCCGTGTAGAGACGCCAGCAGGGCGCCGCCAAACATCCCGGCTACCCCCAGCCAACTGGTGGGGTGCATCAAGATGTTGTGTTCCGCCTGGAAGGCCAGCATGAAGTGGAAGGTGCCGGCAATCCCCAGCGGCAGCCCTTCCGAGAAGCTGCCCTGGCCAATGGGGTAGACCAAGAGCACCGCTGTAGCGGCAGCCGCCGGCGCAGAAAAGGCCACCGCAATCCAGGGGCGCATGCCCAGCCGGTAGCTCAACTCCCACTGCCGGCCAAGGTAGCACCACACCCCAATGAGAAAGTGGAGCACGATGAGCTGGTAGGGGCCGCCGTTGTAGAGCCACTCATCCAAAGAGGCGGCTTCCCAGATGGGGTAAAAGTGCAGGGCAATGGCGGCTGAGGTGGGCACCACCGCTGCAGAAATGAGGTTGTTGCCCCCCAACAAAGAGCCAATCACCGGCTCGCGGATCCCGTCCATATCCACCGGCGGCGCGGCAATGAAGGCAATTACAAAACAAAAGGCTGCCGCCAACAACGTTGGGATCATCAATACACCAAACCAGCCAATGTAAAGCCGGTTTTCGGTGCTGGTAATCCACTGACAAAAACTTTCCCAACTCCACAGCCGCCGCGCAGCAGCGGAGCGACGAATGACCGTACTCATAGGCCAACTCCTAGAAAATTTCAGCAAAGCCATCTCCCCCCTGCCTTTGCCGAACCGATCTCAGGAGCCCCTTCGACAAGGCCTAGGGGAGCTTTCTTCCAAACTAGACAGTTTTCGGGATGCCGACAGGGATCTCTAACGTGTGCAGCCAGAATGTGAAACAAGTTGATGTATCGATACAAATAGGCAAATCAGTGTTGCAATTTTGATGCCTTGGTCTCGGCTTTTCCTGGGCAGCCAAGGCCACTTTCTCCAGCCGAGAACTTCAGAATTTCTTAAGGTGAAGGTTTTAAGAATTTCTTCAGAAAGGTAACCCAAGAAGACTGAGATCTATCGTCCAATTTCGGCGTGAAACTCCTGCAGGGACTTCACCTGCAGGGATCCCGACTGCAGGGCCCGGATGGCGGCGGCAGTGGCTTTGGCCCCGGCCAGGGTAGTAACCAAGGGGATCTTGTAGGCCAAGGCAGTGCGCCGGATCTTCCGCCCATCCTGTTGAGCTTCGCTGCCGGAAGGGGTATTGACAATAAGCTGAATCTGGTGATTTTTGATGGCGTCGATGACGTGGGGCCGGCCCTCGTGCAGCTTGAGCACCTTCTCGACAGGGATTCCGTGCTCGGCCAGAACTTTTTGCGTGCCGGCAGTGGCCAGCAGACGAAAGCCCAGCTTGACAAACTCTTGGGCCACCGGGATCACGGCCTGCTTGTCGCGATCGCTGACGCTGATGAACACCGTGCCCCCTAGGGGCAGGTTTTGGCCAGCAGCCAGTTGCGCCTTGGCAAAGGCACGGCCAAAGTCGGTGTCAATCCCCATCACCTCACCGGTAGAGCGCATCTCCGGCCCCAGCAGCGTGTCGGTACCAGGAAACTTGTGAAACGGCAGCACCGCCTCCTTGACAGCCACGTAGGGTGGGATCACCTCCTGGGTAAAGCCCAGCTCCGCCAGGGTTTTGCCGCTCATCACCTGGGCGGCATAATCGGCCAGGGGATGGCCAATGGCCTTGCTGACGAACGGCACGGTGCGGGAAGCGCGCGGGTTGGCCTCCAGGACGTAGACCTGCTCCTTCTGGACGGCGTATTGCACGTTAATAAGCCCCACCACCTTGAGAGCTTGGGCCAGCTTCACCGTCCAGTCGCGAATCACCTGCAGCACCTCGGGGCTGAGGGTGCGGCTGGGCAAGACGCAGGCGGAATCCCCCGAGTGGATCCCGGCCTGCTCGATGTGCTCTAGGATCCCGCCAATGGTTACAGCCCCGGTGCGGTCGGCAATGGCATCTACGTCCACCTCCACCGCGTCCTCCAAAAACTGATCCACCAGCACGGGACGGTCGGGATCCACCGCCACCGCCAGTTGCATGTAGCGCTGCAGGTCTTGATCCGAATAGACAATCTCCATGGCCCGTCCCCCCAGCACATAGCTGGGCCGCACCACCACCGGGTAGCCGATGCGGCGGGCAATTTCCAGGCTTTCTTCCACGCTGCGGGCAATGCCGTTGGCCGGTTGGCGAATATCCAGCTCCCGCAAGATGCGCTCGAAGCGCCCGCGATCCTCGGCTATGTCGATGGAGTCGGGGGAAGTGCCCCAGATGGGTGCCTGGGCTGCTGCCAGCCCCTGGGCCAGTTTCAGGGGGGTTTGGCCGCCAAACTGCACGATCAGGCCCACCGGCTGCTCAGCTTCGACCAGGTTCATCACCTCTTCGTGAGTGAGGGGCTCAAAGTAGAGGCGATCGGCGGTGTCATAGTCGGTGGAAACCGTCTCGGGGTTGGAGTTGACCATGATGGTCTCATATCCGAGGCGGCTGAGGGCAAAGGCAGCATGGCAGCAGCAGTAGTCGAACTCGATCCCTTGGCCGATGCGGTTGGGGCCGCCCCCCAGGATCATCACCTTCGGCTTGGCGGTGGGGAAGGTCTCGGATTCGCTCTCGTAGGTGGAGTACTGGTAGGGGGTGGTCGCCTCGAACTCGGCAGCGCAGGTGTCCACCGTCTTGTAGGTGGGGATCACCCCCAGTGCCTTGCGGCGATCCCGCACCTGCGCTTCGCTGGAGCCGGTCAGGTGGGCAATTTGTCGGTCGCTGAAGCCCATTTGCTTGAGGTGGCGCAGATCCTCAGCACTCAGGGATCCCAGTTCTCGCCCCTTGAGGGCTTGCTCCACTTCCACCAGCTCCTGCAGCTTGTCGATGAACCAGGGATCAATGTGGGTAAGCTGGGCAATTTCCTGGGCCGAAAAACCCATGAGCAGGGCGGTGCGAATGGTCAAGAGGCGAAAGGGGTTGGGGGTGCGCAGGTTGGCCCGCACCTCCTCTGGGGTGGGGAAGACTTCCGGCCGGTCGCTGCCAAAGCCGGGGCGGTCGATCTCCAGGGATCGCAGCGCCTTCTGGAGGGATTCCTGGAAGGTGCGGCCAATGGCCATCGCCTCCCCCACCGACTTCATCTGGGTGGTCAAGACCGGCTCCGAACCGGGGAACTTCTCAAAGGCAAAGCGGGGGATCTTGGTGACCACATAGTCGAGGGTAGGCTCGAAGCTGGCCGGAGTTTTGCGGGTGATGTCGTTGGGGAGCTCCGGCAGCGTGTAGCCCACGGCCAGCTTGGCGGCAATCTTGGCAATGGGGAAGCCGGTGGCCTTGCTGGCCAAAGCAGAAGAGCGGGAAACCCGCGGGTTCATCTCAATCACCCGCACTTCACCGTTGGCGGGGTTGACGGCAAACTGCACGTTGGATCCCCCCGTTTCCACCCCGATCTCGCGCATGATGGCGATGGCGTAGTCCCGCAGCCGCTGGTACTCCTTGTCAGTGAGGGTCTGGGCCGGGGCCACGGTGATGGAGTCGCCGGTGTGTACCCCCATGGGGTCGATGTTTTCAATCGAGCAGATGATCACCACGTTGTCCGCCAGATCCCGCATCACCTCCAGCTCAAACTCCTTCCAGCCAATCACCGACTCTTCCACCAGGATCTGGGAGACCGGGCTGGCCTCGAGGCCGGCGGCGCAGATCTCTTCAAATTCTTCTTGGTTGTAGGCCACGCCGCCGCCCGTGCCCCCTAGGGTATAGGCGGGGCGGATGATGAGGGGATAGCCAATCTCTTGGGCAATCTGCTTGGCTTCGGCCAGGCTGCGGGCCAACCCTGAGCGGGGCACGGCCAGGCCAAGCCGCTGCATTGCCTGCTTAAAGAGCTCCCGATCCTCCGCCTTTTCAATGGCCTCCCGCTTGGCCCCAATTAGCTCCACCCCGTACTGGTCTAGGATCCCGCGCCGGGCCAGCTCCACCGCCACATTTAAGGCCGTCTGACCCCCCATGGTGGGGAGCAGGGCATCGGGGCGCTCCCGCTCGATGATCTGGGCCACGAAGTCCGCCGTCACCGGCTCGATGTAGACGCGATCCGCCATACTGGGATCCGTCATGATGGTGGCCGGGTTGGAGTTGACCAGGATCACCTCGTAGCCCTCCTCTCGCAAGGCTTTGCAGGCTTGGGTGCCGGAGTAGTCGAACTCGCAGGCTTGGCCAATGACGATCGGCCCCGCTCCAATGAGCAAGATTTTGTGGATATCGGTGCGGCGTGGCATAGGGATCCCAGAGGTGGCAGGGTCAGCCTTCTATTGTAGAGGTCGCCTGCAGGTCAAGTTGCTCGTCGGGCGGGGAAACTTGCACGTTGATGCTGTCATCGCTATCTTCGCGGCAAAGCCATCCATGAAGCCATTGATTGAGGAGGTTGGATTTAGTACTCAACTTTCTGGACATTTACGGGCATAGCAGTACAACGGCATTGCTAGTTTCAGGAGAAAAGTTATCCAGCGGTATGTCTGTCTTAAGGAAGCAACGAAAATCTTGAGAGTCCACGAAAACACTTAGCGATGGTGGGAAGCAGAAGGTAAAATTAGAGCCATCAAAATGCCATCTGGGCAAAGGCAATATGACATCAGTACTTAGGTGCTCTAGGGTTCTTCCTTAGGGCTTTGAGGGATTCCTCCCTTTCTGTCAGCAATGATGGAATTGCAATCGTTGCATCGTCCGGATCATATCCGTATTGTGCAGCGTAAATGAATCAGACGCTCCATGACCACTCTAATTGTTCTCTAATTGTTCGCAACGTTGATGAGGCCATTGTCAAAGCCCTTAAAGAAAGGGAGAGGCGTCACGGCGCGAGTGCAGAAGCCGAACATCGCAAAATCCTGGAGCAAGTCTTACTCCAACTTGCAAAAAAAGTCCTTTGCCAAGTGCTCAGATCGATCCCAAACGTTGGTGAAGATTCGGACTTCGAGCGGCTACAAGAAGATAACACCACCTACAATTATTTGCTTGACACGAAGGTTATCAACCCCTTCAAGCCCTCATAACAAGCCGCGGTAGCGAATAAAAATTAAAATCGCCGCCCAGGATCCCAGCGCCACCTTGATGGCCACCAAAATGTTGAGAATTGGGATCCAGCCGCCGCTGAAAAGGGATCCCAGCTCGCCCCTGGGCAATTCCCAACCGGCAAGGGCCAGCATCGCCGCTGCAATAAAAGCCACCACTGAGAGCTTTTCCCAAGTGGCAGCTCGCCATCGCTGGTAAACCGACTCCATCCAGGCAGAAGAAGCAGTAATGGCAACTAGACCGATAGCCGTTCCCCCTGCCACACCGGCAGCGAAGCCTCCCCCCGGCGTCAGGTGTCCTCGAATTGCCAGCTCCACTGCAATCAGGGCAGAAATGGTGGCCCCCACCCGCGCCAACACAATTGAGGGAATATCGGTAAACTGAGCTACATTGGCCGTCGGTCGCTCATCCGCCAGCAGGTATTGGGCACCCAAAATTGCCGTAGAAAACACAACTACTTCGAAAACCGTGTCGTAAAGGCGGTTGCGCAAGATCAGGCCCGTCACCGTATTGGGCACACCGCTTTCTCTGGCTAGAGTCGATACAGGCTCAACCGCAGGCAAAACAGCTCCCGCATCGGCGACCATGAGCTGCACCGCCGCCAACAGCACTGCCATGCCATACAGCCATCTCATGGGGCAAGAACCTCGGAGGACAGAGTTTGCTGGGCCAAAATCTCTTGCAGGCGAGGCACCCGGGTGAGCAGGCGATACTCCTCTGTTTCACTGCCAGCCTCAAGGGCCATGGTGTGTATCTCTCGGTTGCGAAGGGCTGCCGCTAAGGCCTCCACACTCTCATAGGCAGCCAATTCCAAACGCATATGGAGCGGCTGCAGACCCCGACGAATTTGCTGGAGCAGACGCTGGGCCGCCTCCGTCTTGGCCTCCAGCAGCGGGCTACCTTCCAAAACGCCCAGGCGCATGCTCAGGGAGGAGCGGACAGCAATAGCGTAGAGAGTAATGGAAAGCATGGTGCCCACCAGGGCTTCCGTCAAGGCCACATCCGCTGCCCCAAAGAGGGCATAGATCAAAGCGGCAATAGCCCCCAAAATGCCTCGCATCACTAGGGCGTGATAGGGGTTGGTCTGGGTCACGACCAAGGCAGCCGTCAAGGGCAACAGCAGAGCGATCACCAGCAACAAAGTCTCTTCCATCCTGTCCTCCTATAGGGACTTGCGCTGCGAGCAAAACGCCAGCACATAGCCCAAGATGGTGTTCCAAATGGCCAAGGAAATCAGCGCCAACACCAGCAGAGGCCACTCCCTGGGGATCCGCAGCAACAGCCCCAGCATGATGCTCATGGATCCCAGGGTGTCGGACACCGAAAGGCCGTGCAGCTTAAACAAAATGGAGCGATCTCCAAGGAGCGGTGCCGTTCCCCACAGCCAAAACAGCACCCCGATCCCAAATAGGAGATAGCTGAGAGCTTCCACCAAAACTTCCATATTCCTCCCGACCCAGTTAAAGCATTTCTAGGCGCTTGAGCACGTGGGCCAGCAGCATCAGGGCTGCATTGCCCACCGACAAAATCAAGACCCCCACAATCCCGATCATCCAGTCATCTCGCACCACAGATACCACCAAAACCAGGATGGCCGTCTTGGTGGATAAGCTGGCAAAAGCCAGCATCGTCTGCCAAATATCCTCCTTTAGCCAGGCGGCATACAGCGGCAGGCATAGGGTCAGGATCAGCAGAAACAGCAGTAGGTTCACGCCTCCTCCCGCGGCTTGAGCAGATGCACCTCGTAGGTGCCTTGGGCATCGCAATTGAGCACAATGGTTTTGGGCGTAAAAGTAATCAAAAAGATATCGAGAAACACCAGTCCCGCTGAACGATTGGGGAGAGTTTGTTTGTATACAACTTCCTCTACGGTGTGGGGCCTGAGGATCATCTCAAAGGCCTCCCAGTAAGCTTTCGGAACGGCGAAAACAATCTCCTTGAGCACCCGCCCCCAATCCCGCCACCGCACCGGCGCAGAAGCCTGTCGGGGAAGCAGCAGCGTCGCCGCTACCCCGATGGCCACATTGTCCCAACTCAGATTACCCGTCAGCAAAAACCAAATCAAAAGCCGCAGGCCAATTTCCAGTAAGCCCAACTCAGGGTAGCGCCACATGGTTCACTCTACTTAGCAGAATCCAGACCAGCACCAACACCACACTCAAGCCGCCCACCACTGCCTCTAGCCCTTCATCCAGCCGCCATCCCTTCACAGGGATCCGCTCCCAAAACCAGCCCAGGGGGATCCCGAGGCCCAAGCTAAGGAACGCCTTGATGAGATTATCGACGTCATAGGCCGCCGGCAGCCAGAACCAGAGCAAGCCCCCGCCCCAAAGGACTAGGGCCACCTTGTCTGGCCATGCCGGGGTAGTGTCCCCGTTGGTTTGAGAAGGAAAAGCCCGCAGCACCCGCACGGCTATGCAGGTGGTGCCGACAGTAACCCCCACCAGCAGCCACTCGTGCCAGGGATCCAGAGACGACAAGCTAAGAGCCTTGGCCGCATAGCCCAAAGTGCCGGGCACCCCTGCTAGCGAGGCCGTCCCCAAGATCAGCAGCGGCCAGCGCCAGCAATTGGTTATCGCAGCCCCAACGAACAACAAGGGCTTCGCCAGCCCATGGGCCAGACCGTACAAACCCGCCCACTGGGGTGCAGCGATGACAAATCCCATCTGCGACACCGAGCTCCAGGCCAAAAGGCGCTGAGGCGTGCTGGCCATCAAAGCCAGAAGGATCCCAAAGACCGCCGCGCCTGCACTGAAGTAGGGCAGTCCCTGCACCAAGAGGGGCGAGAACTCGCTGCAGCGCACAAGGGCCATGGCGCCTGCTTTTGTAGTAAAACCGCTGAGCACCGCCGCGATGACAGGATCGGCAGTGGCGTAGGTGAGGGGCAGCCACAGGCCGGCGACAAAGACCGCCCCCTTGGCCAGAAGGCCAACGGCAATCAAGGCCAGAGCCGTGGGGTCGGCTAGGGCCAAGCCGCTCATCGCCAGGGATCCGGTGCGCACATAGACCAGGATTGCGCCCATCAAGTAGAAGAGCATAGCCACATTGCTCATGAACAGGTAGCGCAGCCCCACCCAGAGCTGACGGTCGCGAGAGCGGTGCGGGGCGCTTTCCCCCAGCATCGGCTGGGACTCTGCTCGGCGACTGTAGGTGAGCAGCAAAAACACGCCGATACTGAGCACCTCCAGGGCCACATAGACGCTGATCAGGTCAGCGCTGATGACGACGGCGTTGGCGCTGCCGTGGATGATTAACAACTGCATGGCCAGAAAGCGGCTGCCCACAAAGCGCCGATCCAGATACAGGGCTACCCCAAGGGTGACCAGGCCGTGGGCCAGGAGCATAGCCGCGGCGTTGCCATCGATCCGCAGCGTCACCCCGAAGTGATCCAGCAACTGGAGCTCCAACGGCGCAGCAGTTGCCCCTGGCAGGCCTCCCTGCCGCACTGCGTAGGCTATCGTCAGTCCAGCCATGATGACCAGGCCGGGACGGGTCAAAGCCGGCAGCAAGTAGGTGGCGAAGGCCAGCCAAAAGGGCAGTGCCACCCAGACCAACGTAAGTTCGGTCGTCAGCTCAGTCATCAGCTACCGCCTGCTCAATACTCTCCACTTCCAGGGTGGGATGATTGCGGGACAGCTTCATCACCCCCACCAACATCAGAGCTTGCACCGACAGGCCGATGACGATGGCCGTGAGGATGATTCCTTGCGGAACCGGGTCGGCATAGTCCACCTGGCGCCAGGGCTTGTAGATGGGAGTGAACACGCCGGTGCGGGCGGCCCAAATGACAAAAAAGGCGATAACCCCGGTGCTCATCACATCCATGGCCAAGATTTTCATGATTAGATTTCGCTTGACCACCACTCCCCAAAAGCCCAGCAGGATCGTAAGGACAATTGCAGCGTGTACCATGGGTACCTTGCCGTTTGAGCCTCGACGGTGATTCCGGTATTTCTGTAGTCCATTTAGCTAGAAACCGCAGAACCCCGCCCTGTAGCCGTAGGGCCAGGGCTGGGAGGAATGCAGATGACGTCGTATAGTTGTAACATGACCCAAGTTTTAACTGTCTCCTGCAAGCTCAAGGTATCTGGGTCGCAAGCCGCCAAGCTGGAGGCGACTCTGGATGCGTTTGCACAAGCACTCCTCGCGCCAGCGGGCCGGAGGCCTTACTGGGTCAACCAAAACACGCCAGAGAAGGTGGTCAACGCCGTCAAGCTTCAATCGCTCTGCTACCGCGAAATTCGTACCCGCTTTGGGCTCTCCAGCAATAAGGACTCCGTCCCGCTAGCGCGAGTGGCACAACAGGTAGGCAGAAGGTTAGCCGCTGCCCGCAAGGTTGCCCAGCAAAAGAATCGTCCGGTCAAAGCGTTCAAGAGCGGCTTTGTTACCTACGGTGCCCGCATCTTTTCTTTTCGGGAGAAGGACTGGACAGTGTCACTGACCACCGTTGAGGGACGCGAGCGCTTTGAGCTGGATGTAGGTCACTACCAGCGCGGGATGCTTGCGGGTTCTCATCCCAAAGCAGCTACGTTGGTCAAACGCCAAGACGGTTCCTACTTCATTCAGATTGGCGTGGAGTC